>CAZTMO010000217.1:0-3917 GCA_964615105.1 uncultured Thermoleophilia bacterium | reverse complement strand
GACCCTCGTGAGGCGTGTGACCATCGTCTCACTCTCGACATCCTCGGGAGCCCGCGCCACGCTCCTGGATGGCCTCATCACGCGCGATCGGCGGGTCCGCCGCGTGCGATCGCCAAGTCGGCCGTACACGCTCGGAGGTCTCCCGGCAATCCGCTATACTGCCCCGCGGAGAGGTGGCTGAGCGGCTGAAAGCGGCGGTCTCGAAAACCGTTAGGGGCGGTCTCGTCCCTCGGGGGTTCGAATCCCCCCCTCTCCGCCAGTCCCATCGCCGAAAGGAGGCAAGCAGATGAGCCATACGAGACGTAAGGCGCCGCGTACGCGGCAGCTCACCGACGCCTCCACTCCGGCGACCCGCACCTGACGCGCGCGCGGGGCGCCCAGACGGGAAGGAACCCCGCGTTGACCGACCACTCTGGGGCGCACGCCCCCTCAGGACATCCGGCCGTCCACGGCCACAAGAACGGCCTCAAAGCCGAAGATCCCGGCGAAGCACCCGCGCTCCAGGCGTTCGGCTACTCCGACCGTTGGCGCACGCTGTTCGAAGCGCACGCGAAGGCGGGCCAGGTGCCCGCCCGGGTCGTGCGCGGCGACCGCGGCAGCGCAGTGGTCGCAGCGGCGCACGGCGTCGTACGCGCCGAGCCGTCGGCGCGCCAACGCCGCGACGCCGCCGGCCCGCCGGCCTGCGGCGACTGGATCGTGCTCGACCCGGCGCCGTCCCACGAGGTCTCGCTCATCGAGACCGTGCTGCCGCGCGCCTCAGCGTTCACGCGAGGAGCTTCGGACGAGGGCGGCGCGGCGCAGGTGATCGCCGCCAACGTCGACACCGTGTTCGTCGTCCACCCCGTCGAGCCAAGGCCGAACCTGCGCCGCATCGAGCGCGAGCTGGCGCTCGCGTGGGAGAGCGGCGCCGTCCCCGTGATCGTGCTTGCCAAAGCTGACCTGACGGACGAGGCCACGGCCGAGGCTCGCTCCGGCGCGGTCCGCGGGGTAGCGCTGGGCGTCGATGTCGTCGTCACGAGCGCGACCGCCGGCACGGGCCTCGATCCCGTACGCGCGTACGCGGGAGAAGGGAGGACGGTCGCTCTCATCGGGCCGTCCGGCGCCGGCAAGTCGACGCTCATCAACGCTCTGCTCGGTGACGAGCGGCAGGCGACGCGCGAGGTGCGTGTCGGCGACGGCAAGGGTCGGCACACGACCGTGACCCGTGAACTGGTGCCCCTGCCGGGCGGCGGCGTCCTGCTCGACACGCCCGGCATGCGCGCGGTGGTCATGATCGACGCCCGGGACGGGATCGCCACCGCGTTCGCCGACATCACGGCGCTGGCCGGGGACTGCCGCTTCCGCGACTGCACGCACGCGCAGGAACCCGGCTGCGCCGTCATCGCCGCTGTCGATCGCGGCGCGTTGCCCGAAGAACGCCTCGCAAGCTGGCACAAGCTGCGACGCGAGGCGCAGGTCGCGGCGATGAAGACGGACGCGCGCCTGCGCCACGAGGAGGTCCGCCGCTGGAAGGTCATCCACAGGAGCGTGAAGGACGTCTACCGGCTCAAGGGCAAGGATCCCGGGACGTAACGGCCGCTTTTTCACATCATGGGGAGAGCGGGGACCAGCGAGGGCGAGTTGCGACACCCCAAGGACGTCGCCGTGGGGCCTGACGGTCGCGTCTACGTCACCGATGCCGCCGATCAGCGTGTCCAGGTCTTCAGCGCCGAGGGTGACTTCGTCGCCGTGATCGGGCGCCGGGGCGACGGAGTCGGGGAGTTCCGAGAGCCGCGCGGCATCGCGGTCGCCGTCGACGGCATGGTCCTCGTGAGCGAGTTCCGCGGCCAGCGGATCCACGAGTTCTCGGCCGCCTACGAGCCGCTCGGCGCATGGGGAGTCGAGGGCGCGGGCCCGGGGCAGTTCGACGGTCCCCGGGGGATCGCCCTCGGCCCCGACGGCCGCCTCTACGTCGCCGACCTCGCGAACTCCCGGATCCACTGCTTCGAGCCGGCCGCGGACTGAGAGCGGTGCCGGTCGAAGCGCCGGAGGCCGGCGTCGACGATGCGCGCGCCCGCGGCCCCGAGGCGCTTCGCCGCCGCACAACGCGTGGCGACGACCACGCACCGGTTTCGGGCCGCCGTGCAGGGCCGCCGAAGGGCACGCCGAATCCGTGACCACGCGGAAGCGCACGGGACGACCGCCGCGCCCGCAGACCAGGAGCCACCATGGCGGAGCAGGAACACTGGCAGATCCCTTCGTGGGTCAGGCTCATCGGCATGACGAGCTGGTACGGCATCGGCATGGCGATCGCCGTCGGCATCGGCGCATGGTTCGTCAGCGCGACGCGGACGATCATCATCCCGTTCATCCTCGCCGGCCTGCTCGCGGCGATGCTCTCGCCCGTCGCCGACCGCCTCGAGAAGCGCGGGGTGAAGCGCTGGATCGGCGCCCTGCTGTGCACGCTGCTCGTCGTGCTCGTCGGCGCCGGCCTCGTGCTGCTCATCGTCGTGCAGATCGTCAACCAGGCCCCGCAGATCGGCGACCAGTTGAGCAAAGCCTCCGCGGACGTCGCCGCCTGGCTCGACGAACAAGGCTGGGGCGGCGACATCGTCACCTCCATCGAGAAGAGCGTGAGCAAGAACTGGCGCTCGATCGCCCAGGGCGTCGCGCCGCGGGTCGGCCACGGCCTCACCTCACTGGCGACGTGGGTCCTTGTCATCGTCCTCGCCGTCAACATCCTGTTCTTCCTCATCAAGGACGGCCCGCAGATCTTCCGCTGGGCGAGCGGACACCTCGGAGTGCCGCGGGAGATCGGCGCGACCACGCTCGTATACAGCGCGCGCAGCATCCGCGGGTACTTCCTGGGCACGACCGTCGTCGGCGTCGTCAACGCCCTGATCGTGAGCATCGGCGCCCTCGCCATGGGGACACCGCTGGCCTTCGTCCTCGGCGTCGTCATGCTGTTCACCAACTACGTCCCGTTCATCGGCGCCTTCGTCGGCGGCGCGTTCGCCGTGCTGATCGCCTTCGCCGGCGGTGGCTTCGCCGACGCCCTCGTCATGCTGATCCTGGTGCTTGCCGCGAACGGCCCCGGTCAGTGGGTCGTCCAGCCCCTGGCGCTCGGCGCCAGCCTGGACCTGCACCCCATCGTCGTGCTCTTCGTGACGATGGCCGGCAGCATCCTGGCGGGACCAATCGGCGGCGTGGTCGCGGCGCCGCTCGCCGCAGTGGCGCTCGAGGCGGTCCGCCAGATCAGCGCCGCCGGGCTGTTCGAAGACGGGACCGGTGGCGCTCCCACCGGCGTCACGACCGGCGCAGCTCCACACCGTCGAGACAACTGAAGACGCGCACCGCCTCGTCGCCGCGCAGCGTCCACACGTGGGCGAACGGGATGTACCAGGGGTCGAAGCTGCGCGTGCCGCGCGGCCGGCAGCAGATGTGGCCGGTGACGACGACATGCGGGTGGCGGGCGCGGATCGCGTCGGTCTCGACGCGCGTCACCTCCCAAGTGGACGGGATGCCACCGAAGAGGTCTTCGGCGACGACGGCGCGGGCGCGACCCTGCGCGCCCGACACCTGGTCGATGACCATCCACGCGGGGTCGCGCCCGCGCTCCTGTCCGAACAGACGCAGCATCGCCTCGCCGACGCCGAGGCCGATGCCCCGGTAGGCGCGGCGCAGAAGGTGGGCCCCGTCCTGGGGACCGACGGCGTCCGGACGCGCGCTCACACAGCCTTGATTCCCGGCTCGGGGCCGGCGGCAACACACACCTCGCCGGGCATGGCCCGGCCGCAACGCGCGCCTCGCCGGACGCGGACCGGCGCCGGCGCGTGAGGGTTTTCGGGCCCCGGACCTTCTGGTATCGTTGGCCCCCCTCGACGGGCGATTAGCTCAGTGGGAGAGCGCCCGCCTCACACGCGGGAGGTCGTTGGTTC
>CAZTMO010000216.1:0-3927 GCA_964615105.1 uncultured Thermoleophilia bacterium | reverse complement strand
AGTGCGGGCGCGTCAAGTCGGCGAAGATCCTCGAGCAGTGCCGCATCAGCCCCAGCAAGACCGTGGGCGGGCTCTCCGACCGCCAGCGTTCGGAGCTGCTCGCGTTCTTCGGGAGCTGAGCTCATTCCTGACGTCTTCGTGATCTCGGGGCCCTCGGGTGCCGGGAAGGGGACCGTGCTCGCGCTCCTCCGCAAGAGGCTGGACGGACTCGCCATGGCGGTCTCGGCCGCGACGCGTGCTCCCCGACCGGGCGAGGTCGACGGGCGCGAGTACCACTTCATGACGCGAGAGACCTTCGAGCGCAAGGTCGGGGAAGACGCGTTCCTGGAGTGGGTAGAATACAGCGGCGACCTCTACGGGACACTCCGCTGCGAAGTCGCGCAGAAGCTGCTCGCCGGCGACGACGTGCTCCTCGAGATCGAGCTTCGCGGAGCGCGGGCGGTGCGCCGGGCGATGCCCGAGGCGGTGCTGGTGTTCATCGCCCCGCCGTCGCCCGACGAGCTGGCACGCCGGCTGGCCGGGAGGGGCACCGAGAGTGACACGGCCATCGCTCGGCGCCTCGAGATCGCCGCCACCGAGCTTGCGGCGGCGGGCGAGTTCGATCACGTGGTCGTGAACGACGACGCCGCGCGCGCCGCGGCCGAACTGGCCGAGATCATCAACGCGAAACGAAAGGGAACCTAGTGGACCGACCCCGGATCGACGAGATCCTGCCCCGCGCGGACGGCTCGCGCTACGCGCTGGTGATGATCGCCGCCAAGCGGGCCCGGCAGATCAACAACTACTACCACAGCCTCGGCGAAGGGACGCTCGGGATAGAGGAACTGACGCCGCCGCTCGTGTCGACGCGCAGCACGAACCTGCTGACGATCGCCCTCGAGGAGATCGCCGACGGCAAGCTGGAGTACGAGAAGGCGGAATGAAGCAGGACAGCGGGCGGCGGTGAGGCGATGATGCAGGCGAAGCCGGACGAGCGCGGCGTCCTGGTGGGCGTCTGCGGCGGGATCGCCATCTACAAGGCGGTCGAGCTCGTGCGCATGCTGGCGAAGGAAGGCTTCGCGCCGCTCGTGGTCGAGACCGAGGCGGCGCGCCGCTTCGTCATGCCGCTCACGTTCGCCGCCGTGTCGCAGACGCACGTCCTCGACGACGACTCGGCCTGGCAGAGCGGCGGCGCCTGGTTCGGTCACATCGAGGCGGCTCGCTCGGCGCGCGTCATGGTCGTCGCTCCGGCGACGGCGAACACGCTCGCCAAGATGGCCGCGGGCATCGCCGACAATCTGCTCACGGCCACGTATCTCGCCTTTCGCGGTCCCGTGATCGTCGCCCCGACGATGAACTGGGCGATGTACGAGCACGCCGCGACCCGGCAGAACCTGAAGACGCTTGCCGCCCGCGGCGTCGAGATCCTCTCGGCCGACAGCGGCGCGCTCGCCTGCGGCGAAGAGGGCAGAGGGCGCATGAGCGAACCTGAGGCCATTCTCATGGCCGTGCGTCGCGCCTTCGCTCGCGAGGCTGGAGGCCCGCTCGCCGGACGGCGCGTCGTGGTCACCGCCGGAGGCACGCGCGAGGCGATCGACGCCGTGCGCTTCATCGGCAACCGCTCCAGCGGCAAGATGGGTCGCGCGATCGCCGACGAAGCCTGCCTTCGCGGCGCCGACGTCGTGCTGGTGACCACCCAGCCTCAGGAGGCGGCGCCCTACGCCGTCGTGGACGTCGAGAGCGCCGCCGAGATGGCTGCGGCGGTCGCTGAGGCGAGTGCCGGCGCCGACGTGCTCGTCATGGCGGCCGCCGTCGCGGACTTCGCGCCGCGTGCCGTCGAGGCGGGCAAGATCGCGCGCGGCGAACGTGCCTCGCTCACTCTCGAGCTCGAGCGGACGGTCGACATCCTCGCCGGCGCCGCGCGCCCGGGGCTGCTGCGGGTGGGCTTCGCCGCCGAAGCCGGCCCAAGGCTCGACCGGGCGCGCGCCAAGAAGGCCGCCAAGGGCGTCGACCTGCTGGTCTTCAACGACATCCTCGCCGCCGGCGTCGGCATCGGCTCCGACGAGAACGAGATCACGATCATCTCCGCCGACGGCGAGACCCACGTGCCGCGCACCTCGAAGCAGGCGTGCGCGGCTGCCGTCGCCGACGCCATCGAACGCGCTCTGGAGGCCCGTCGATGAGAGACGAGGGTACCGAAATCACGGCGGGACAGGGCTCATGAGGGTGTCTCGCGCCGATGTCCTCGCCCTCCTCGAGGCGCGCGTGGTCAACGAGCACCTGCGCCGCCACATGCTCGCCTGCGAGGCGATCATGCGCGCCCTGGCCGGGCGCTTCGGCGAGAACGCCGACGTCTGGGGGCTCGCCGGCCTGGGCCACGACCTCGACAGCGAAGAGACCGAGGGCGACTTCTCGCGCCACGGCGCGGAGTCCGCCGCGGCCCTCGAGACGTTGGGTGCGCCCGCCGAGGTCGTGCACGCTGTGGCCGCGCACAACCCGGCCACCGGTGTGGTGGGGAAGACGCGCATCGACATCGCCCTCATCGTCGCCGACCAGCTCAGCGGCCTCATCACGGCGGCGACGCTGATCCGCCCCGACAAGGAGCTCGCCGGCGTACAGCTCAAGTCGCTGCGCAAGCGCTACCGTGAGGGCGCCTTCGCGCGCGGCGTCGACCGGGCCGCGATCGCGCGCTGCTCCGAGCTCGGCCTCGATCTCGACGACGTCCTGGCGCTGGGGCTTGCAGCGATGCAGGGCATCGCCGCCGAGCTCGGGCTGTAGAGGCACGGAGAGCGCGATGGCGCTGACGGACCGCGTCCCCGGGTTCGAGGAACACAGCGAGGCGTACGCCTTGTTCCGCCGCGCCACGGCCTTTCTCGAGACGCGTCATCCCGGGCAGGCCGCCATGCTCCTCGAACGCGCCCTCGCGCTCGAGCCGCGTCGCAACTCGATCCGCGAGGCCCTCGGTCGCGCCCTCTTCGCGCTCGGCGAGACCGAGCGCGCCGCCGCGCAGTTCGAGGCCATCGTGGCCGACGTCCCCGACAATGACTACGCGCAGTACGCCCTCGGACGCTGCCTCGTGAGGCTGGGCCGCAGGGACGAGGGTCGCGGGCGCCTGCGCCTCGCGGCGGCGCTGGCCCCTCAGCGACGGCTTTACGCGGACGCGCTCGCCGGCGGCGACTGAGGTCCGCCGCCCGGGCCTCGAGCCTCAGGGCCCCGGGACGCGAGTGCCGGGGTCTGTCCTTGCGCCATGGCGAGCAGCAGGCCGATGCGCTGCTCGATCGGTGGATGCGTGTCGAAGAGACCGGCGACCTTCTTCACCTTGCGTAACGGGTTCGCGATGTAGAGGTGCGCCGTGGCGCGGTTGCCCCTGCGCAGCGGCGTCGGATCGAGGGCGATCTTCTGCAGGGCGCCGGCCAGTCCCAGCGGGTTGCGCGTGAGCTCCACGGCGGTGCCGTCGGCGAGCAGCTCACGACGGCGCGAGATCGCGAACTGGACGACGCGCGCGGCGAACGGGGCGAGGATCGCGAAGAGCACGGCGAGGAGCGTGAAGACGATGCCGGCCGAGCCCCCGCCTTCGCTGCGTCGCCCGCCGAAGCCGAACCACCGGGCGCGCAGGAAGAGGTCGGCGATGAGGGCGATCAGCCCGACGAGGATCCCGACCAGGGTCGCGAAGCGGATGTCGTAGTTGCGCACGTGGGACATCTCGTGGGCGATCACGCCCTGGAGCTCGTCACGGTTGAGTCTGTCGAGCAGCCCCCGGGTGACGGCGATGGAGCTGTGCGCCGGGTCGCGCCCCGTGGCGAAGGCGTTCGGCGCGGGGTCCTCGATGACGTAGACGGCCGGCGGCTGGCCCAGGCCAGCGGCGATCGTCATCTCCTCGACGACGTTCCAGAGGCGCGGCTCCTCTTCGTGCGAGATCCGCCGCGCCCCGCTCACGGCCAGCGCCAT
>CAZTMO010000215.1:2666-3960 GCA_964615105.1 uncultured Thermoleophilia bacterium | reverse complement strand
CGGCGTCGTCCAGGAGATCAAGTCCGGCGACCTGTTCGTCGCCGAGAAGGGCGCCGGTTTGAGCATGACGCGCGCCGACGGGACTGAGCTGAAGCTCCTGCCCACGCCGGGCGCCGACCTCGAGAGCCTGTTCTGGACGCTCGGGTTTCGCGGCCGTCCCGCCGCCGTCCTGGCCGGCGTCCTCGCGGGCCTCATCGACACCTCGTCGGTCGGCGGCGCGGTGTTCGACATCGGCTCTGCCACCTACTCGGTGACGCGTATCCTCACGGGGCAGCTCGACGCTTACGTCGATATCGGCCCCGCAATCATCGCCGCGCATCCCGAACTCGAGGCGGAGTTCCGCCGTGTCGGGCGCGGTCACGTGCTCTGTAACTCGCCGTACGATCTCGCCGCCGTGCACCTTCTCTGCCGGGAGGCCGGTGTGCCGATCGGCGACGCCGACGGCGCGCCGCTCGACGCCAGGCCCGTCCTCGGGTCGGACGCCGGCTACCAGATGCCCTGCATCGCCGCGGGCAACGCCGAGCTTCAGAGGCGGCTGGTCGAGGTCGTCCAGCGGGGCATTCGCGACTACGTCCCGGCGGTGCGGTAAGCATGAGCGCCCCCGAGTTGCACGAGGCCATGCTCTACGAACGTCGCGACGGCGGCGCGGTACGATGCAACGTGTGCCCGCGCCGCTGCGTGATCCCGGACGGCAAGAGCGGCGTGTGCCGCGCCCGCCTGAACCGCGACGGCACGCTGTACGCGATCACCTACGGACGCGTCTGCAGCGTCGCCGCCGACCCTATCGAGAAGAAGCCCCTCTACCACTTCTTCCCGGGGTCGACGGTCCTCTCGCTGGGCGGCGTCGGCTGCAACTTCGCCTGCCGGCACTGCCAGAACTGGCAGATCGCCCACGCCGACGCGGTGGCCGTCGCCGGCGATCTTCGCGCTCTGCCGGTGCGCAACCTCCCGGTGCTCGCCGACCATAACGACTGTCAGGGCGTGGCCTGGACGTACAATGAGCCGACGATCTGGCTCGAGTACATCCTCGACGGCGCCGAGCTCGCCCACGAGCACGGCCTGTATACGGTGATGGTCACCAACGGCTACATCACCGACGAGGCGCTCGACGTGCTCGCCCCGCGGATCGACGCGTACCGGGTCGACGTCAAGGCGTTCAGCGCCGAGGCGTACCACGAGCTCTGCCGCATCAAGGACTACGAGCCGATCCTGCGTGCGGCGATGAGAGCGAAGCACGAGTTCGGCTGTCACGTCGAGATCGTGACCAACGTCATCCCGACGCTCAACGACGGCG
>CAZTMO010000215.1:0-2566 GCA_964615105.1 uncultured Thermoleophilia bacterium | reverse complement strand
CTGGTGAGGCGCACCGGCTACGAGATTCAGGACGTCGCGCTGAGGGGTACATTCTGTGCGATGTGCGGAGAGAACGTGAACATCCGGACGGCCCTCAAGTGACGCCCGGGTGGCTGTGCGGGGAGGGCGGCCGGTAGGATTCACTGCGATGGAAGAGCTCGTCAACCTCGATATCCCCGCCCAGGCCGAGTACGTCGTCCTCGGGAGGCTGGCCTTGGCCGGGCTGTTGCGCAGTCGCGGCTTCTCCGAGGACGCCGTGGCCGACCTCAAGTTGGCCCTCACGGAGGCGTGCTCCAATTCCGTCCGGCACGCCTACGACCATGACGACGGCCAGGTGCACCTTTCGTTCCTGTTGCACGACGACAGGGTGATCATCCGCATCCGCGACGAGGGCGCAGGCTTTCACGAGGACGACGTCGACTGCCCGGACTGCAGAGCCCTCCCCGAGATCAAGGCCGGCGCGGGCGGCATGGGCATCTCGATCATCCGCGCGGTGGTCGACGAGTTCAGCCTCGAGAAGCCGCCTGAGGGCGGCACGGTGCTCGTCCTCACCAAGCGCTGCGACGCCTGAGCGCGCCGCGCCTCGGGCGCGCGCCGGGCGCGGGTCACGCGGCGCTCTCCGACCTTCGTGGCGCGCGGGTCACCCGCCGCTCCCCGGTCCCGCGCGGCACGCTAGACTGCGCGTCGTGACCACCCTCCGCGCACTCGCGAACGCCTTTGGCCTGGACGACGTCCAGACCGACGCCCTCGAGCGCTATCTCGACCTGCTGCTCGGCTGGCGCAAAAGCAACGTGACTGCCCTGCGTACGCGTGAGAAGGCGACCGAGCGGCTTCTCGGCGACGCGCTGGCGCTGCTGGACGTCGACGCGCTCGAGGGCGCCGGCACCAGGTGGCTCGACCTGGGCGCCGGCGCCGGGATCCCCGGCGTGCCCCTGGCGGTGGCCCGGCCAGATGTGCGACTAACGCTCCTCGACTCCGTGGCCAAGAAGTGCGCGTTCCTCGAGGCGGCGGTGGCCGCGACCGGCCTGGGCGCGCGCGCCGCCGTCATCTGCGCGCGCAGCGAAGCCCTCGCGGCTCGGGCGATACGGCCGGCCGACACCGCCGTCCGGACGAGTTCCCATCCATCCTGTTCGGGCAGCGGCCGGGAGGCCTTCGACGTGGTCCTCGTCCGGGCGGTCGCGAGCCTGGCCACGGTGGTCGAGCTCGCGGCGCCGCTCCTTGCCAGGCAAGGCGTGCTCCTGGCCGTGAAGACGGCCGCCGCGCTTGCCGCTGAGGGTCCTCCTGGCGATGCCGCGGCGGAACGCTGCGGGCTTTCGCCCGGCAGCGTGACGCCGTTGCGTCGATCTCCGCTCACCGACTCGGTGTGCGCGGCCTACGCGAAGCGCGCCCCCGCGCCGGACTGGCTGCCGAGGCGTCCCGGGATCGCGGCGAAGCAGCCGCTGGCGGTCTGAGCGACTCCGCGCACGGCGGCGCCATCAGCAGCGTGCGCTCCGTGGGTGCCCCCTCGCGCTGCGGTCGCCCGACGCCGCGGCGGGCGCTGGCGGCCCGTGCGGCGCGCCAGTATCATCGCGCCATGGGAGCCTCCTCGTGACGCGCATCGTCGCCGTGACCAACCAGAAGGGCGGTGTCGGCAAGACCACCACCGCGATCAACCTCGCCGCCTGTCTTGCCGAGGCGGGCATGCCGGTCTTGCTTGTCGACCTCGACCCCCAGGCGAACGCCTCGGCCGGCCTCGGCGTGCGCGGCGCGGAGTCGGCACGCTCCACGTACGGCGTGCTGGCCGGCGAGGCCGATATCGTCGACGTTGCTGTGCCGACCGTCGTGCCGGGGCTCGACCTCGTGCCGGCCTGTGCCGACCTCGCCGGAGCGGTCACCGAGCTGGTCGATGTCGACGGCGGGGACCTCGTGCTGGCTCAAGCGCTCGACGGCCGGCTCGGCGCGTACGGCTTCGTGTTCATCGACTGCCCGCCGTCACTGGGGGTCCTCACGGTCAATGCGCTCGCCGCCGCGCGGGAGGTCCTCGTCCCGGTGCAGGCCGAGTACTACGCCCTCGAGGGGCTGGCACAGCTCCTCGACACCATCACCCTGGTGCGCGAACGGCTCAACCCCGGCCTGCAGATTCTGGGCGTGCTGATCACCATGCTCGACGGGCGCACGCGCATCGCCCGCGAGGTCGCGGCGGAGGTGCGGGAGCACCTGCCGACGCACGTCTTCGACGTGGCCGTCCCGCGCAACGTCCGCCTGGCGGAGGCGCCCAGCCACGGGTTGCCGATCTCGCGGTACGACGCCGGCTGCGCGGGCAGCGACGCCTATTTCGATCTCGCCAAGGAGGTCGTGTCCCGTGGCTGAAAGCCCGTTGCCGACAGGCAAGAAGCGCGTCCTCGGCAGGGGCCTCGGCGCCCTTATCGGGGAGAGTCCCGCGGCGCTCTCCCGAGCCGGCGCGACGCCCGGCGAGGGCCGCCTGCGCGACCTGTCGCCGGATGCGATCGCCGTCAACCCGCGGCAGCCGCGACGGGCCTTCGACCCGGACGAACTGGCCGAGCTCGCCGTCTCGATCAAGGCGCTC
>CAZTMO010000214.1:0-3968 GCA_964615105.1 uncultured Thermoleophilia bacterium | reverse complement strand
GACGCTCGTCTTCCTCGTCTGAGGCGGGAGGACAGGGCGCCGCGCCGGTGACGGGACGGGGCGTCACGGCCCACCGGGTCGAGCCGGGGTGCGTCGCGGGCCCGCCGCGGCCCCGCCGCATCCGTCCCCGCCGCCGCGTATGCTTGCGGCAGCCCAACGCGGAGGGCGAAATGGCGAGATGTGAGGTCTGCGGCAGCGAGCGGCCGGCCGGCGACGCCTACTGCGGCGCCTGCGGGCATCGGCTCGACGCGGCTGCGGCGGACGGGACGCCGCACGAGCCCGTGGCCGTGGACGTGGAGGTGCGGCTCGCGCGCAGGTCGTGGCTCGACGCCTACACGTCGTGCGTCTCGTGGGTCGCCCTGGTCTTCGTCGTGCTGATGCTCGTCGGCTGGGTCCTGAGCTGCTGAGCCGGACGCGGCGCCCGCCGCCTCTCAGTCCAGCGTGAACGACTGCGTCACGGCGGCGAGGGCCGGCGCGAGGGAGTCCCAGTCGTCGACCACGGCCTGCTCGGTGAAGTCGAACAGGAGCTTGCCGTGGAACAGGAAGGTCACCCGGTAGTGGATGACCACGCCGGACGTCTCGGCGGTGAACTCCACGCGGTAGCCCGGTATGCCGCCTGCCTCCGCGGGGACGACCTCGCCGATCTGCTCGCCGTCGTTGTCGGCGACCATCTTCTCCATGACCTTCGTCATCTCGGCCTTCATCTTGCGCACCTGCGCCGGCTTGGCGGAGTTCTTCATCTCACTGACCGCCACGCGCACGCCGTTGACGTAGGCGTCGTCGAGCGCCGCACCCTTCTTGTCGGCGAAGGCGACGGCGTACTTCTCGTCGCCCGTGGTGCTGGCCTTGGACTGCCTGAGCGGGTCGGAGTAGGTGAGCTCGAAACCGTAGATGGCGTTCTGGTACGTCGTGGGCTCGCCGCCCGAGTCGCTGCCGCCGCCTCCGCCGCTGCCCCCGCTGCCACCGCCACAGGCCGCCAGCCCGATGATCAAGCCGGCGGCGACCGCCACCAGCGCCAGACCCTTGCGAAAGCCCGTCATCGCCCTCTCCCTCCGTAGCCATGTCTGCCGTGCGGCCAGCCCCGCCGCGCGGCCGTTGACGTGAGCACCGTGTCGGCACTCCAGCCAGCATATCGGTGTCCGTGGTCGAATCCTGTAGGGGGATTGGCGACCTGCGGGGAAGTCCGCGGCTCTGCGTGCGCCCCGCATCTGACCTGCGCCTGACCAATGTCCGCTCCGCCTCCCTTCTGCATCCGTCATCCTCTGCTGTTACAGTCACGAACAGCGCAGAGTCCGGCCCGGGGCCGGATTCAAGCTCGGCGGTGGGGTCCGCCGATAGGAGAGGCGAGAGAGGCAGGCGGGATCGCTCTGCGGGAGCTCCAGGGGAGGGACGGAAAGCTCAGTGACGCGTCTTGAGGACCTCGCGCCCGGAGCGCGCGCCACCGGGGTGGTGGCCGGCCAGGCGGTGACCGTGGTCGCGGTGGAGTGGCACGGCGGCGCGGCGCTCACACTCACGTACCGCGACGAGGCCGGGCGCACCGGCAGTCAGTTGCTGTACCGCGACGACGAGGCGCGCCTCGGGGTCGAGGCGCCCGGCCGCGCCTGGTCGCTCAGCGCCGACGGCGCGCTCTTCCGCCTCGTGAGCGAGGCGCGCCGCATCCAGCTCGCCTACCTCTTCGATCCGCTGCTCGCGGTGAGCACCTCCAACGTCCTGCCGCTGCCGCACCAGATCACGGCCGTGTACGAGGAGATGCTCCCGCGCCAGCCGCTGCACTTCCTGCTCGCCGACGACCCCGGCGCCGGCAAGACCATCATGGCCGGCCTGCTCATCAAGGAGCTCATGGTCCGCGGCGACGCGAGGCGCGTGCTCATCGTCTGCCCGGGCGTGCTGGTCGACCAGTGGCAGGACGAGATGCGTGAGAAGTTCCACCTCGGCTTCGAGATCGTGACGCGCCAGATGATCGACGCCTCCTACGCCGGCAACCCCTTCCTCGAGAAGGACCTGCTGGTGGCGCGCCTCGACCACCTCTCGCGCAACGAGGAGCTGCAGGCCAAGCTCCAGGCCGCCGGCCGGGAGCGCCACTTCGACCTCGTCATCTGCGACGAGGCCCACAAGATGGCGGCGCACTACTTCGGCAGCGAGGTCAGGAAGACCAAGCGTTACCTGCTCGGCGAGAAGCTCGGGCAGATCTCGCGCCACCTGCTCCTCATGACGGCAACGCCGCACTCGGGCAAGCCCGACGACTTCGACCTCTTCATGGCGCTGCTCGACCGCGACCGCTTCGCCGGCAAGGTGCGCGGCAAGAGGAAGGACGCCGGCGAGCGCGGCGCGCGCGACCTGATGCGCCGCCTCTCCAAGGAGCAGCTCGTCAAGATGGACGGCAGCCCGCTCTTCCCGGAGCGGCGGGCCTGCGCGGTCAAGTACACGCTCTCCGACGACGAGGCGCGGCTCTACGAGGAGGTCACGACCTACGTGACGGAGGAGATGAACCGCGCCGAGCGCTTCGCCCAGGAGGAGGGCGGGGGCCGCCGGCGCATGGCCGTGGGCCTCGCGCTCACGACGCTGCAGCGGCGCCTGGCGTCGTCGCCCGAGGCGATCTACAAGTCGCTCGAACGCCGCCGCAAGCGGCTCGAGGGCAAGCTGGCCGAGACCAGGCTCCTCGCCCGCGGTCAAGCGGCCAGGGAGGAGGCGCTCGCGGCGGTCGGCGCCGGTGAGCTCGGGTCCGTCATGCCGCCCGGGTTCGACATCGAGGACTTCGAGGACGTCGACGACCTGCCCGACGAGGAGCTCGAGCAGCTGGAGGAGGAGGTCGTGGATCTCGCCTCGGCGGCGCACACCGTCACCGAGCTTGAGTACGAGATAGAGACGCTCAAACGCCTCGAGGCGCTCGCCCACGACGTGCGCCGCGCCAACTGCGACCGCAAGTGGGAGGAGCTCAGCGCGCTGCTGCAGGGCGACAGGTCGCGCGACGGCGCCGGCGACGGCTCGCTCATGTTCGACGACAACGGCGAGCGCCGCAAGCTCATCGTCTTCACCGAGCACCGCGACACGCTCAACTACCTGGTCGAGAAGATCCGCCTCGTGCTGGGCCGGCCCGAGGCCGTGGTCGCGATCCACGGGGGCGTGGGCCGCCAGCAGCGCCGCGAGCGGCAGGAGTACTTCACCCAGGACAGGGACGCGCTCGTGCTGGTCGCGACCGACGCGGCCGGCGAGGGCATCAACCTGCAGCGCGCCCACCTCATGGTCAACTACGACCTGCCCTGGAACCCCAACCGCATCGAGCAGCGGTTCGGCCGCATCCACCGCATCGGGCAGACCGAGGTCTGTCACCTCTGGAACCTGGTGGCGCACGAGACGCGCGAGGGCGCCGTGTTCGTGCGTCTGCTCGACAAGCTGGACGAGATGCGGAGCGTGCTCGGCGACCAGGTCTTCGACGTGCTCAGCGACGAGGGCGTGTTCGAGGATACGTCGCTGCGCGACCTGCTGCTCGAGGCGATCCGCTACGGCGAGCGGCCCGAGGTCAGGGCGCGGCTCGACCAGAGCGTGGACAAGGCCGTGGGCAGCAATCTGCAGAGGGTGCTCGCCGAGCGCGCGCTGGCGCGCGACGTGATGGGCTCGGCCCAGGTGGACCGCATCCGCGACGAGATGGAGAGTGCAGAGGCGCGGCGGCTGCAGCCGCATTTCATCCGCAGCTTCTTCATCGAGGCGTTCGCGCGCCTGGGCGGCAGCGTGAGCAGGCGCGAGCCGGGGCGCTACGAGGTGAGGAACGTGCCGGCGGAGGTCCGCCAGGCGGCCGCCAACGCCGGCCTCGGCCTGGTGCTGAGGCGCTACGAGCGCATCACCTTCGACAAGGAGCAGGTCACCGTGCACGGCAAGCCGGTGGCCGAGTTCGTCTGCCCCGGGCATCCGCTGCTCGACGCGGTCATCGACGTGGTGCTGCTGCGCTACCGCACGCTGCTCAAGGACGG
>CAZTMO010000213.1:0-4004 GCA_964615105.1 uncultured Thermoleophilia bacterium | reverse complement strand
GGACTGGGGCGGCAAGCGGAGCCGGCGCGCGCGCCGATGGAGCGACCGGGGCGGCGAGCGGAGCCGCTGCCGCGGGCGAGGCCGGCGTCGAGGCCGCGGAAGAGGCTCTCGACGCCGAGCAGGCGGCGCGCGCCGCCGTGTACCGCGCCCTCAGGCGCAAGGTCGTCGCCGGCTTCGTCCTCGGCGCCCTCGTCTTCGTCGGGACGATGCAACCGCATTGGTTCCCCTTCCTCCCCGGCTGGCTGCACAACGGCTACGTTCTCTGGGCGCTGGCGACGCCGGTCCAGTTCTGGGTCGGCGGCCAGTTCTACACGGCGGCGTGGAAGGCGCTGCGCCACGGCTTCGGCACCGACATGAACACGCTCATCGCCATGGGCTCGTCGGCGGCGTACTTCTACAGCGTGGCCGGCGTGCTCTTCCCGGGGACGTTCGCGCACGCCGGGCTCGGCGAGCCGATGTACTTCGACTCCGCCGCGCTGATCATCACGCTGATCCTCTTCGGACGGCTGCTCGAGGCCCGTGCGAAAGGCCAGACCGGCGAGGCGGTGCGCAAGCTCATCGGCCTGCAGCCGCGCACGGCGCGGGTGGTGCGCCACGGCGCGGAGGCCGACGTGCCGATCGCCGCCGTCGTGGCCGGCGACCTCGTGCGCGTGCGCCCGGGCGAGAAGATCCCGGTGGACGGCGTCGTCGTCGAGGGCGGCTCGGCGGTGGACGAGTCGATGCTCACCGGCGAGCCGATCCCGGTGCTCAAGGAGGCCGGCGACGAGGTCATCGGCGCCACGCTCAACACGACGGGGACGTTCACCTTCAGCGCCACGCGCGTGGGCAGCGAGACGGCCCTCGCGCAGATCGTCCGCCTCGTCGAGCAGGCCCAGGGATCGAAGCCGCCCATAGCCCGACTGGCGGACGTCATCGCGAGCTACTTCGTACCCACGGTGATCGGCATCGCGACGCTGACCTTCGTCGTGTGGCTCGC
Organism: uncultured Thermoleophilia bacterium; assembly: GCA_964615105.1. Classification (GTDB taxonomy): domain Bacteria; phylum Actinomycetota; class Thermoleophilia; order UBA2241; family UBA2241; genus UBA2241. Next base: position 3,028 of record CAZTMO010000213.1, on the reverse strand, counting down.
CCTCGGGCCCGACCCGGCGCTCACCTACGCCCTGCTGAACTTCGTCGCCGTGCTCGTGATCGCATGCCCCTGTGCCCTCGGCCTCGCCACCCCGACGGCGATCATGGTCGGCACGGGCAAAGGAGCCGAGAACGGGGTCCTGATCCGTGACGGCGCCTCGCTCGAGACGGCGCACAAGCTCGACGTCGTCGTGCTCGACAAGACGGGGACGATCACCGAGGGCAAGCCTCGGGTGACCGACATCGTGCTGCTCGACGCCGAGCGCGACGGCGGCGCGGACGGCGGCGCGGACGGCCGAGCAGACGGCGGCGAAGTCCGCGCGCATGCAGGCGGACGGGCCACGCTCACAGAGGACGACGTCCTGCGCCTGGCGGCGGCCGCCGAGCGCGGCTCGGAGCACCCACTCGCCGCCGCCCTGCTCGCCGCGGCCGGGGAGCGCGGCCTCGACCTGCCGCCGGTCGAGGCGTTCGAGGCGCTCGCCGGGCACGGCATCCGCGCCCGAGTCGACGGCCGCGCGGTCGCGATCGGCAGCGGGCGCCTCGTGGACCTGCCCGACGATCCTGACGTCGAGGCGCTCCTCGCCGCGGGCAAGACCCTCATCGGCATCGAGGTCGACGGCCGCCCGGCGGCGCTGGTCACCGCCGCCGACACCGTCAAGCCCGAGTCGGCGGCGGCAGTCCGCCGCCTGCACGAGCTCGGGCTCAGAGTGGTCATGCTCACCGGCGACGACCGCCGCGCCGCGGCCGCGATCGCCGCCGAGGTCGGCATCGACGACGTGATGGCGGAGGTGCTGCCCGAGCAGAAGGCGGCGCGAGTGAAGGCCCTGCAGGACGAGGGCGACCGGGTGGCGATGGTGGGTGACGGGATCAACGATGCCCCGGCGCTCGCGCAGGCCGACGTCGGGATCGCCATCGGGACCGGCGCCGACGTCGCCCTCGAAGCCAGCGACGTCACCCTCATCTCGGGCGACCTGAACGGTGTCGCGACCGCGGTAGGGCTCTCGCGGCGCACGATCACCGTCGTCAAACAGAACCTCTTCTGGGCGTTCGCCTACAACGTGGCCCTGATCCCGCTCGCGGCCGGCGCCTTCTACCCCGCCTTCGGCGTCCTCCTGAACCCCGTTTACGCCGCCGCCGCCATGGGCCTTTCGAGTGTCTCGGTCGTGAGCAACAGCCTGCGGCTGCGCCGTTTCAAGCCGGGAGACTGAGGCAGACGCGACCTCGGGGCGCCGTCGCAGGTGCGAGGCCGTCCAGCCGGGCGCCGGCTCCGGGCCACCGGACCGGGAACGCGCGAGGGGGACGATCCTCCGGGACCGTCCCCCTCTTCGACGAGGTGGTACTCACACTCGCGCTCATCGCTTGTCGGCTGTCTACTTGCGGCGACTGCGCTCTTCGCGCTTCACCCAGTAGTACAGGAACGGGACGTGTCCCATCGATCTCACCTCCTCTCGCATCTGGCTTGCGTGCCCAGTCTACCCTGCCTTCAAGCAAATATTCAAGCAGCTTGTGCTCTCCGTCACATTCGCCGAAAGGCGGGTGAAGGCGGCGGGCCGGCTTCACCCCGCCGTCGCCGCCGCCCCGCCGTCTGTCCAGAACGGCTAACGGGGCGCCGGAACGTCGTGCCCTGGGCCCATTGCGTCCGGCCGAGAGTGGATGGGAGCATGGGTGGGCTTCCGCCGTTTCGACCTCTCGACCAGGGATCGATGCCACGATGATCGACCTCCTCGACCGTCACGCCGTCGGCCAGTTCCTTCGCGCCCAGGGCAGCGAGGCGTGGGGCGTTGCGGCGAACGATCCCGCCCTGCCCCTTGCGCCACCTCTCCCCCGGGCCGTGTCGATCCTCATGCGTATCGAGCCAGGCGTGTTGCGCGGCATGCGACACGGCCCGACCGAGGACTACCAGGCCGAATACCGCCGCCTGAACCGCTCGCTCGACGCCGCGACCGGAGCGCTGGCCGCCCTCCTCCGCGACCACGGATGCCAGGCCGTCACCGTGCCGGCGACCGGCTCCGACGAGTACGGATCCTTCCCTCACAAGACCGCCGCCACTGTGGCCGGCCTCGGCTGGATCGGAAAGACCGCGCTGTTCGTCTCGCCCGAGTTCGGTCCCGCGGTGCGCCTCGCCACCGTCTTCACGGACCTGTCGTTGCCGACAGGCGAACCGGTCACCGAAGGCCGCTGCGGGACATGTCGGGCGTGCGTCGACGCCTGCCCGGCTGGTTGCGGCCGGGACGTCGACTGGCGCGCCGGCATGGCGCTCGACGAACTGTTCGACGCGTCGGCCTGCCGCCATCACATGAGCCACTATACGGGCCTCGAGACGGAGATCTGCGGCATCTGTATCGCCGCCTGCCCGTTGTCGCGCAGGGACTGACGGCGCGCGCGCCGGCAGGTCCGGCTCTGCCGACCTCCAGAGGTGTTGTCGCTCAACGGTCCCTGTGCTACTCTGCCGCTCTATTGAAAACGGTTTTCACTTTCAAGAAGAGGTGCGGCTCGTATGAGCCTGGATGTGGACGCGGTCGTCACTGAGATCTCCGCCCGCGGCCTGCGGCCGACGCGGCAGCGTCGTGCCGTGGTCGAAGCCGTGGCGACCGCCGACGCCTGCCTCAGCCCGCTGGACGTGTTCCGGGCCGCCCGGGCCGGCTGCCCCGACCTGGGGCTGACGACCGTCTATCGCACGCTCGAGCTCCTACACGAGATCGGCGTCCTGCGGCGCGTCCACGGGCCCGACGGCTGCGAGGGCCTCGTGCCGGCGACGGCGGCGCACGGGCACTCGGTCGTGTGCAGCGCCTGCGGGCGTGTGACCGAGTTCACCGCGTGCGACATGTCCGCCGTCGCCGAGGCCGCGCGCCGCCAGACCGGATACGACATCACAGGCCACTTCCTGCAGCTCAGCGGGCTCTGTGCCGGCTGCGCGGCGGCGAGAGGCGGCCGCGGGAGGGGCAGCCGCCCCCGCAGAGGCGGCGCCGGGGCGAGCAGAGAGGACGCGCCGTGAGAGGAGCGCCGCGCCCACGGGTCGCCGCCAAGGT
>CAZTMO010000212.1:0-4032 GCA_964615105.1 uncultured Thermoleophilia bacterium | reverse complement strand
CTCGCCCGCCTGGGCGAGAGCCGGCAGCCCGAGCGTGCGCCGGTCGACCTCGCCGCTGTCGTCTCCGACGTCGTCTCGGACGCCGGCGTCGAGCAACCCGAGCGCGCGATCAGCGTCGAGGCGCCCGACGAGCTCGTCGTGACCGGCGACAGAGCGCAGCTCCACCAGGTCGTCGCCAACCTCGTCGGCAACGCCCTCCGACATACGCCGGCCGGTACGCCGGTCGCGGTACGCCTGCGGGCGGCGAACGAGTGGGCCGAGCTCGAGGTGGCGGACGAAGGCCCCGGCATGACGCCGGAGGACACGGCGCGCGCGTTCGAGCCCTTCTACCGCGCCGACAAGTCACGCGCCCGCGAGACCGGTGGCACCGGCCTCGGCCTCGCGATCGTCGCTGCGATCGTCGAAGAACACGGGGGGACGGTCGCCGTCGAGACGGCGCCCGGGACCGGCGCGACCTTCCGCGTCCGCCTGCCGATCGGTGGCGCCTCAGACTGACGCGCGCCTCGCGGTCGCTCCCTTGCGCGATGGACACCAGCTCGCGCCTGCGCACTCAAGCATCTCCGCCCGAAAGCCGACAACCCAATGGGGTACCCGGCATGCGAGATCCGTGCGGGGAGAGCGGTGGGCTCACGAGCGAAGGCAGGACGACGGCAGACGGTCGCCGACGTCAGCGCGGCGATCGCCTCGACGCAGGACGTCGTCGAGGCGATGGCGCGCGCCGCGAAGGCGATCGCCGACGCTGAGCGCGCATCCCTCGTCCAGATCTGGAGCGGCTCGACGGCCGACGATCTGGTCTGCCGTGGCGCGTGGCGCACCGCCGACGATGAGGGCCCACGTCCCGACGATCCCGGAGAACGCGCCGATCTGCGGGCCGTACTGAACGGCACCGACGTGGTCGAGTGGCGCGCGGGACTCGACCCGCCGGAGGGCGCGGCCGCGCTGCTCGAGGCGCTGTCCGCGACCCGGCTCGTCACGCTCGCCACGCGTCTGGACGACCGCCCTGCCGGCGCCCTCACCCTGGTCCAACAGGGGCCGGCGGCCAGACTCACCCCCGCCGAGCGGCGCCGCTTCGCGACCCTAGCTCAACTCCTCGCCGGGCCGATCCATGCCGTCAGCGCACACGAAACAGGCGAGAGGGCGACACGCGAGATCGCGGCGCTTCGGGCCGCAAGTCGTGCGGTCGCATCGCTCGTCGAGTCGGACCAGGTCGTCGAAGCGGTCAAGGAGCAGATCGTCGCGCTCATCGGCGGCGCCGACTGCAGGGTGCGTGTGCTCCTGCGCTCCAACTCCTCGTCGTACACGGAGTTCCCGCCGCGGGCCGCCACCGACGGACGCGGCGGCCTTGAATGCGTGAGCCCGACTGACCTCGAGGAGCGAGCGCTAGCCGATCACCGGACCGCCATCGCGACGATTCCCGGCATGATCGGCCTCGCCACACCGCTGCTCCTGCGCGGCGCTCCCCTCGGTTACTTGACCGTGTCCTCCCGGCGCGAGGCGGCGCTCTCCGACAGCGAGATCCTCGCGGTGGAGTCGCTGGCGCAACAGGTCTGTCTCGCGCTCGACATGGCGCGTCTGCGACGCTGTGTCCAGCGCCTGACGACGATGGATACCGTCACGGGTCTGCCTAACCGCGAGTTCCTGTTCGAGCGCCTGGCGGCCGAGATCGCCCGCGCCAGACGATACCGCGAGCCCCTCTCGCTCATCGTCATCGATTTCGACGACTTCGCGCGGTTCAACGCATGCCATGGAAACCGAGAGGGAAACCGCGTGCTGCGGAGCGCCGCGAACCTGGTGAAGACAGGCTTGCGCGCCGACGTCGACGTCGCCTGCCGCCTCGGGGGCGAGGAGTTCGCAGTCCTCCTCCCCAACACGCCCGCCGTCGCCCAAAGGGCGGGTGTCGTCGCCGAGCGCATCCGTGAGACGATCGAGGCGACACGGTTCCGCGACGGCCACGACAAGCGCCTCAGCCACATGACGGTGACGCTCGGCGTGGCCGGCTTCCCCATGCACGCCGAGGATGGCGAGGATCTCGTCGGTCTCGCCTACGAAGCGCTGCGGGCGGCGAAGGCCGCGGGCAAGAACAGGGTCGGCCTGTACGGTCTGCAGAGCTGAAGAGCCCGTCCGCGGCGCCTCTGGGTGGCGCCACAGATAGACTCACGCCATGGATCCACGGCATGCTCACCCGAGCCGCCGCGCGACCGGGTCCGCCGCCCTGCTCGTCGTGATCATCGCCCTGTCGATGCAGACGGGCTCCGCGCTCGCCGGCCGGCTCATCGCCACCTCCGGCGTCGTCGCGACCCTGTGGCTGCGGACGGCGATCGCGGCGGCGATCCTGGCGGTACTCCGGCCGCGCTCGCTGCGCGTGCCGGCGGCCGGTGACCGCCTCCCTCTCGCCGCCCTCACTGTCGCGCTGCTGCTCATGAACCTGAGCTTCTACGCCGCCATCTCGCGGGCGCCGCTGGGCATCGTCGTGGCCGTGGAGTTCATCGGCCCGCTGGCGGTGGCGGTCATCGGCTCGCGCCGCCCGCTCGACTTCCTCTGGATCGGGCTGGCGGCGCTGGGCGTGTTCCTCCTCGTCGGCCCGACGAGCTCGGTAAGCACCGCCGGGCTGGCGCTCGCCTTGTGCGCCGCCGCCTTCTGGGCGGCCTTCCTGCTGCTCGCCAAGCGCGCCGTCACGACCATGGAGCCGCTCCAAGTCACGACCCTCATGCTGATCGGCTCCGCCGTCCTGATCACGCCGCTGCTCGCAATCACCGGGGTGGCCACCGAGGACGTCGGCAAGACGCTGGCGCTGGGCGTGGCGATCGCCGTCCTGTCGTCCGCCTTCCCGTACTTTCTCGAGCTGTTCGCGCTGAGCCGGGTGCGGGCCGCCACGTACGGCGTGCTCCTGAGCATCGAGCCCGCCATGGCGGCCCTGACCGGATTCCTGATCCTCGGGCAGCGGCTCACCCTCGCCGAAGGCGTCGCGATCGCCGCCGTCATGGTCGCCGCCGCCGGGGCAAGCTGGCAGAGCGAAGCACGCCGCTGATCCTCGCCAATAAGCCGGGCCTGCCGCCGGTCACTTCGCGGTGCTATGCTCGCCGCGTCACCCGCGACGCAGGAAGGCGGTCCCTGGGTGCGCGACCTGCAGGGCGCGACATTCGTCTGCTCGTGGAGCGGAGGCAAGGACGCCTGCCTCGCCCTTCACCGCGCCGTCGCCGCCGGCGGTATCCCTCGCGCCCTCGTCTGTCTCACCCACGAGGACGGCACGACCACCCTTACCCACGGTACACCGATCGGCCTCGTGCAGGCGCAGGCCGACAGCCTCGGGCTGCCGTTGGACGCGTGCGCCGCTTCTTGGCACGACTACGAGCTCGTCTGGGCGCAGGCGCTGCAGCGACAGGCCGAAGCGGGGGTCCAGGCGGCCGTCTTCGGGGACCTCTTCATCACCCGCCATCGCGACTGGGAGCGACGCGTCTGTCGCAGCCTCGGCCTCCGTCCGGTGAACCCGTTGTGGAAGCGATCCTCCCGGGCCCTCACCGAGGAGCTGTTCGCGACCCGGACGAAGGCGATCATCACCCTCCTCCTCGCCGAGAGACTCGACCCTGCCCTGCTCGGGCGCGAGATCACTCCGGCGCTGGTCAACGAGCTCGAGGCCTCCGGGGTCGATCCGTTCGGCGAGCACGGCGAGTACCACACGTTGGTGGTGGACGCCGACCTGTTCGCCATTCCGATCACAGCCACACCGATCGGCAGGTTCCTGCACGACGGCTACTGGTACCTCGACTTCGGCGCCGGTCCGCCCACAGGGCCGCCGGCGCCGCTTCCGCCGGAGGGCGGAGTCCAGTGAAGGGACCTGCCGCTCCCGGCGCGGAGAGGCCGGCAGAACGGCTCACGGCCAGCGGCCGTTCACGCCGGGTTCCACAGAGGTCGCACGGGGTACCACGCACTCGTCAGATACGACACTCACCTGGGCCATCCGGGCGGACCTGGTGGGGAACGTGACCACGAAGCTGACCGCCGAGGAGCTTGTCGAGCGCCATATCATCGACG
>CAZTMO010000211.1:0-4043 GCA_964615105.1 uncultured Thermoleophilia bacterium | reverse complement strand
CCACGCCGCTCATCCTCGAGCGTCTGCTCGCCGAGCTGAACGCCGCCGGCGTGCCCGACGGCCACGTCGCCGTCGCCGTCGGCTGCGGGCTGCACGCGACGACGACGGCCGATGAGCAGCGCGCCCTCGTGGGCAAGCGGACCGCCGGCCGCGTCGAGGTCTTCGACGCGCAGGGCCTCCTGGGCCCGTTCGCAGATCGCGGGGAGACACCGTGCGGCGCTCCGGCGCGCATCCAGCGTCGCGTCGCCGATGCCGCGCTCGTCGTCGCCGTCGGCGTGGTCGAGCCTCACCTCTACGCCGGCTTCTCCGGCGGCGTCAAGGCAGTCGCCATCGGCTGCGCCGCCGAGCAGACCATCGCCTGGACCCACCGCCCGGCCTTCATCAGCACCCCCGGCGTGGAGTTGGGGCGCCTCGACGGCAACCCGTTTCGGACCGCGCTGCGCGAGATCGCCGCGCGGACACCCCTGGGCTTCGCGGTGAACGCCGTCGCCGACGAGGAAGGCCACCCGACCTCGGTGCTGGCGGGCGACCCTGAGCGCGTCCAGAGCTTGCTCGCGGCGACGCATCGCGCGGCGTGGCTGCGTCCGGTCGACGGCCTGTTCGACGTGATCGTCGCCGGCGTGCCGGCGCCGAAGAGCGTCAGCTTCTACCAGGCGTCGCGCGCGGCGACCTACATCGGCCTGCAGAGCCGGCCCGCCCTCGCCCAAGGCGGGACGATCGTCCTCTGCGCGGACCTGCCGCTCGGCGCCGGCGACGGCCCCGGCGAGCGCAACGTCGCCGCACTGCTCGCCGCCGCGGCCTCCCCCTGCGAGGTCGTCGCGCGCGGGCTGCGCGAGCCGCTCGGCCCGGGTGGGCAGCGTGCCTTCGTCGTCGCCCGGATGCTGGAGCGCTTCCGTCTCGCCGTCGCCGGCGCCGATGAACAGGGTGCGGCCGCGCTGCATGAGTTGGGGTTCGAGTGTCACGCAACGGCGGGCGACGCGATCGCGGCGGCGGCGGCGCGCCTCGGCCGCCGCCCCCGCGTCCTCGCCGTCGCCGACGGCATCACCACCGTCGTGCGTCAGGCCTGAGAGCCGCCCTTGCGGCGCCTGCCGGCCCTGCGGCGCCCGCCGTCCCTGCGACGCCCGTCCCCTCTCACGGCAGCCGGATCACGATAGCGGCGCAGTCGTCGGTCAGCACGCCGCCGGCGTACGCCCTCACCGTCTCGAGCAGGTGCTCGGAGAGGTCCTGGGCCCCGTACCCGAGCCCTTCGCGCACCGCTTCGAGAAGGCGCTTCTCGCCGAACATCACCCTTTCGCTGCGCGCCTCGATGAGCCCATCGGTGTAGAGGACGACGCACGAATCGTCAGGCAGCACCACCCGGTGCGTCGGGTAGACGGCGCCGCGGAAGACGCCGATGGGTACGCCCCCATCCCACGGAAGCGGAAACTCGGAGCGGCCGCTCAGGGCCGCCGGCCGCGGATGCCCGGCGACCGCGTACTCGATCATGTGGCGGGCGACGTCGACGTAGGCCACGACCAGAGTGATGAACGGCTGGCCGGGAAGCTGGTTGAGGACGGTCGCGTTGAGGCGCGCCAGGGCCTGGCCGGGCGGCTCCTCCTGGGCGTAGGCGCGGAGCATGTAGCGCACGACCGCCGACTCTGCCGCTGCCGCCAGGCCCTTTCCGCACACGTCGCCGACGACCACCATGAGGCGGTTTGGGCCGAGGCTGATGAGGTCGTAGAAGTCGCCCCCCACCCTGGCGGCGTCCGTCGCCGCCCGGTAGCAGACACCGACGTCCACACCGGGGATCGGCGGCGGCTGCATGAGCAGCGCCTGCTGGAACGTCTCGGCGATCACGTGCTCGCGCCGGTAGACCGTCGCGTTGTGCAGGCTCGCCCCGAGCTGGGCGGCGAGCGTCGCGGCGAGCAGGCGGTCGTCGTCGCCGAACACGCCGCCCAGCTTGTCCAGCATGACGAGAGCCGACACGTGCGTCGGGGTCTCGCTCTCGATCGGGACGACGAGCAGGCCGTCGGACTGGTCCACACGCGGTGGAAGGGCAGCCTCGGGGGCGAGGAGGCTGTCGGGGACCGGTGTCAGCAGCGGCCGGGCACGCTCGAGGACCTCCGAGGCCAGCGCCACGGGCAGCAACGGCCCCCACGAGAGGGCGTCGGGTGACGCTACCACCGCGGCCGGGACCTGAGGCCCGCCGCCGTCAACGCCGCCTTCGTCCTCGGCGTCCCACGAACGGGCCGCAGCGGCGGCCAGGGCCTGGACGACGAGCTGGTCACCCTGGCCGCCGACGGCCGCCGCCGCGCGTACCCCCAGGAGCTCGACGGCGACACGTGCCGCCTCGTCGAGGATCTCCTGCGGCTCGGCGACCTCGAGCCGGCGGTTGACCTCCAGGGCGAAGCTCTGCAGATGCTGGAGCTGACCCGCCAGCCGGTCCAGCCGGTCGGCGGTCCGGCGTTGGTCGTCGTAGAGCCGCGCCTTGTCCAGCGCCAGGGCGGCGAAGCGGCAGATCGCGTTCGCGAGCTGGATCTCCTCGGCGCTCAGCGACCGGGACTCATGGTTGTCGAAGACCTCGACCAGGCCGATGACCCGGTCGCGGATGCGCAGCGGCACGCTGAGCTGCGTGCGGTGCCCGTAGCGGCGAAAGAGTTCCACCTCGACCTCGCTGAGACGCGGGTCGTCGGGTGAGTTCACGACCACGGGCCGCCGTGTCGCGATCGCCAGAGCGCTCGAGGCGAACTCCTCGAGTGCGAACACGCGACCGACGCTCACGTCCTCGTCGAAGCCCCAGTCCTCGAAGCTGACCAGGAGCTTGAGCGACCCGTCGTCGGCGTCGACCTCGTAGATGTCGCAGGCCTCCATCCCGAGCGCATCGAGAAGCCGCGAGACGATGGCCTCGAGGACCTCGTTCATGTCGACGCTCTGGGCGAAGTCGAGACTCGAGTCGCGCACGAGCTCGAGGTCGTGGCGCCTTGCCCTCGCGTCGAGCATGAGGCGGACGTTCTCGATCGCCACGCCGACGTACTTCGCCGAGCCCTCGACGAAGTCGATCTGCTCGTCGCTGAACTCGCCGCTGGCGTGGGGGCGGTTCAGGACGACGACGCCGACGTCGCGGTCGGGCGCCTGGACGGGGACGAGCAGCACGCGTTCCAGGCGCACGTACGGCGACAGCAAGGCGAGGCCCGACTGGCCGGGAGTGACGTCGCGGACCACGGCCCTGCCGGCGTCCAGCGCCTCGTCGACGAGGGTCAGCTCGATGCGCTCGCCCTGCACCTCGCGCGCGTCGACGCCGAGCCCGAACCCGGCACGTCCGCGCCAGGCACGGTCTTCGATCACGAGCAGGATGCCAGCCGTGGCGCCGACCTGTTCCGCCATGCGGTCGACGGCGTACTGCAGCAGATCTTCGAGGTCGGTGCGCGTCCGGCCGGCGCGGACGATGTCGGCGCTCGCCTCCGCGAGCTGGGCGCGCGTGCTCGCGTACCCGGAGAGCGCCGTCAAGCGCTCGACCAGGTAGGCGAGCATCACGAGACCGGAGCCGGCGAGGAACTGGTAGAGGAGCGAGAGCAGCCGCTGCACCTCGAGGACGCCGTCGATCGCCATGGTCGCGCCGTTCAGGGCCATGGTGATGAACACCGCCCACGCGACGACCTTCTCGCGCGTGGACACGGCAAGCAGAGTCAGCGGGATGAAGTAGAAGCCCCACAGGCGGTCGACCATGCGCAGGTCGGCGACGAAGATCGCCAGCATGCCGAGGGCGGCGGCGGCGATGACGAGCGTGCGGTGACGCCGCGACAACTCCGACGCCCGGACAAGACGAGGGTGCCTGCGCTGCGGGACTGCGTAGTCTGGACGCGGCTTTACCACCGCCACCTCCTGCCCCCGGCCGTCGCCTTGGCGGCGCGGCGGATGCCCATGCTACTACCGGCTCCGGAGCGTCACAAGGCGCGCACCAGGCGACACGCGCCGAACGGCGGCGTGTCAGCCGCACGGCTCTCCGCCGGCGCCGTCAGCGCTTGCGGCCGCGCGCCGTCAGGACGATGCCCCCGACGAGCGCC
>CAZTMO010000210.1:1733-4053 GCA_964615105.1 uncultured Thermoleophilia bacterium | reverse complement strand
GCCGCTTTGCGCGCGCACGCCGCCCACGCGCCCGTCGCCGCGGCGAGCGTCTTCGCCGCGACGGCCTCCTCCTCCGTGGCCCGGACCAGGATGACGCCGTCGCGCGCCGGTACGCGCACGCGCGTCACGTAGGCGCCGTCGTTCACGGCTGGCGCCTGACGGCCGCGCAGCCTGTGCCACACGCCGCCGAGCGGCACGGTGTGCGCCCCGGCCGCGTTGTTCACGATCGCCGTCCCATGTTCGTAGTCGCGTCTCCAGACGTCGCGGCTGCCCTGTTGCAGGCGTATCCCGTCGAGCCAGACGGTCCCGGTGTCGTGTCCCACGCCGACGTTGAACACCGCCTTGGCGTCCGTCCCCCTCGACGTCGCCGACAGCACGTACCGCGTCCAGGTCGTCGAAAGCTCGACGTCGCCCAGCTCGAGCCACTCCCTCCATGGAGGCGCGTCTTGCTGTACCCACAGGCTTACCACCCTGGGACGGTCGGCCTGCGCCCAGAACGAAAGCGTGTAGTCGCGCCCCCCGGACAGCGGCACCCCGGCACGCGAGACGGCGGCGCGCCAGCTCGTCCCCCCCGCCCGGGTCAGGTCGATCCGCAGAGAGGACGATCCCTGCGCCGCCGTCGCCGCGTCACGCGCCGCCGTGCCCGTGTAACCGTCGTCGGTCCACCAGTCCCACGCCGCGACGTCGGCGGCGGTCTCAAAATCGCCGCCCCCGGTCAACACCGGGCTGACCAGCTCGCCGACGGCCCTCTCCGCCGGCCCCATGGGCTGGCCGAGGTAGCCTCGACCACGCCCGCCGCCGTCGTACTCGTCGAACCACAGCAGGCCCAGGGACCCGTGGCCGTTGGTGTTGACCTCGTAGCTGAAGAAACCGTCGCCGAGGAGCGCCGTGGTCAGGCCGAAGCGCATCTTGCGGTAGTCCGGCTTGAAGCCTTTGCGGGAGGCCGGGTTGTCGTAGTCCCCGTCTCCCGTCGCGTCGGGGCTGCCGTCGTCCTCGTAGGTCTCGACGGTGGTCAGATTGGGCTGGCGCGCACGGTCCAGCCATTCCAGATAGCCGCCGACGGCGCTGGGACCGAACACCGTCTCCGCCCAGCCGCTCCCGTAGGCGCTCGCGTCGTCGCCGGGAAACCCTTCGAAATTGTTGCCGTTGAGCAGGTCGTAGTTTGGGTAGCCCCAGTTCACGTAGATGAGCTTGTCCGGCAAGGCCGTGCGCAGAAGCTCCTCGTAATGGCGCAACCCCGCGTTCCAGGCGGCATCGAACGCCGCGTAGCCGTCACTCACGAGACGGTTGGACCGCTCAGGGTCGATCGTGCGCGCCGTGGAGTCGCCCAGAAGCCAGCTCTCGTCACCGTCGGAGCGGTCGATGAGCAAGCCGTCCCACGTGTCGCCGGCCACGAGCGCGGCAGACACGCGCGCGTTGTGTTCCGCCCAGGTCTCGGGGCCGGCTGAGGCGTCGACCGTGACCGCCGGACAGTACGTGCTCTGGTCGAACAGCAGGCTGTCTGGCCAGAAGCTGATCGTCGCCGCCACCCTGTCGCCGGCGGCGTGGGCGGCGGCAGGCCAGACGACGCCGCGGCGCACGCGCAGCGTCTTGGCCGCGGCGTCGACCTCTTTCACGCGCACGAGCTCGTCGCCGATCACGGCGTAGTCGCCGGGCACGAAGAGCCTGTACGTCTTGCCGCCGGCCGACGCCTTCACGCGGCTCACCCTGAGCGTCGTCGCGGCCTCGCCGGCGTCGCTGGTAAGCTCGGCCCCGACCTGCGTCAGCAGCCATCGCGGCGACGTCCGCCGCAGTTCCGCCGTCGCCCACGACGGCGCCCCGGGGCTCGGGTCGAAGTCGATCTCGCAGGCGTTCGTCGCGTTGAGGAGAACGATGTCCGGGTTCTTGGCGCGCAGGACGGGCACGACGCTCTCGTCGTCCCACGGCCCGAGGATCACGTAGTCGTACCGGGCGATGGCGGACGTCGACTGCCTCTCCGGGTCGGGCCACCACATGCCCAGCCGCGGGAAGTCGAACGAGAACGGCTGCCCCGGCGACCATGCGGCGGCCGGAACGGGAGCCGCCGCGCACAGCGCGAGCAGAAGCGCCGCGGCGGCCACCGCCAGGACCGCCCCTCGAGACCATCGGCTCTGTCGTCCGGCTTCCACGCGCTCCTCTTGCCCATCAGACAGTATCGACGAAGCGCCGCGCGCCCTTGAACGCGGCGCGCGCCCTTCAACGTGCCGCACGCGACGGGGATCACGCGGCGTGCGCCCGCCGCTCCCCTGCCGCCCATGCCGCCCATGCCGCTCCGTGCCACAGGATGCCCCGCGGCCCCTCC
>CAZTMO010000210.1:0-1633 GCA_964615105.1 uncultured Thermoleophilia bacterium | reverse complement strand
TGCCGCCCATGCCGCCCATGCCGCTCCGTGCCACAGGATGCCCCGCGGCCCCTCCACCCGCCCACTGCCGGTGGCGCCGGTGACGGCTTGGCCGTCACCGGCGCCACCGCGTCACGGGCATCATCCGCGAGCTGAGGCTCGGCCGCCAGAGTGACGATACCGGTCGCACGGTGACGTTCGCGCCGCGGCGCGGTGACGTTCGCTGCGGCGCGATACGACGTTCGCGCCGCAGGCGGGGCGGCGGCGCGCGCAGGTCCTCGCGCGCCGCCGCCGAAGTCCCGTGCATCCGTCCCTCATCTCCGGTAGCATTGCTTCGTGCAACTCGCGTTCACGACCGTCGACGAGCTCTTCGCTCTTCTTGAGCAGGCTGGCGAAGCTCTCGATTACCGCGAGGTCTGGCCCCGGCTCTTCCCCGTCACCCACTGCCCGCCTGAGCTGGCGCGTGCCATGGTCGACGACATCGTGCGCAGCGACGAACGGTTCGCCTGGGAGAGCGACGTGCACCTCGGCCTCGCCGCCTGGAGGCACGAGCGCCGCGACCTCGCCGACGTCACCTTCACCGTCGTCGACCTCGAGACCACGGGGGCCACGCCGGGCAGCAGCAAGATCACCGAGATCGGCGCCGTGCGCGTCGAGGGCGGCGAACAGACGGCGACCTTCTCGCAGCTCGTCGACCCCGGCGTGCACATCCCGGCGGTGATCACCGGCATCACCGGCATAGACGACGCCACGGTCGCCGGCGCGCCGACCATCGACGAGGTCCTGCCGCGCTTCGTCGAGTTCAGCGCCGGCACCGTGCTCGTCGCCCACAACGCGCGCTTCGACCTGGGCTTTCTCGACTACGAGCTCGGCAAGCTCGTGCGCTGTACCTTCCCACGACCGGCGCTCGACACCCTGCGTCTGGCGCGCAAGCTCTGTCCACAGCAACGCTGTTCGCTGGCCGCGCTCGCCAGCCGCTTCGACACGCGGGTCAAGCCCGGGCACCGCGCCCTGCAGGACGCGCAGGCCACGGCCGAACTGCTCGTCATGTTCCTCTCGTGGCTTCAGGAGCAGGGGATGACGACCCTCGAGGAGGTCGCGCGTTTCTGCGCGCCGGGCGCGCGGCGCAACTACCACAAGATCTCGCTCACCGACGGCCTGCCGGCCGCGCCGGGCGTCTACATCATGCGCGACGCCCACGGCCACGCCCTCTACATAGGCAAGGCCGGGAACCTCCGCCGACGCACGCGCGACCACTTCCTCCAGCGTCAGGCCTACCACGCCCGGCAGGCCCTCGAGCTGCTCACGCGCATCGAGACGATCGAGACGGGTTCGGAGTTCGGCGCCCTGGTGCTCGAGCAGCGCCTCATCGCCCGTCACCGCCCGCACTACAACGCGCACGGCACGCGGGTGGCGAGCTACCAGTACGTCAAGCTCAGCAACGAGCCCTACCCGCGGCTGTACGCGACGCCCAACCTGCGCGACGACGGCGGCTATTACGCCGGGCCGTTCCGTAAGGCGTCGACGGCCCGGCGTCTCATCGAGTGTCTCACGAGCGCGTACCCGTTGCGCACGTGCGCACGGCTGCCCAAGGCCGCCCGTGCGGGCGCGGGGGGCGAACGCCCGGCCGCGCCCGCCGCGACGGACGCGGCGC
>CAZTMO010000209.1:0-4076 GCA_964615105.1 uncultured Thermoleophilia bacterium | reverse complement strand
CCGCCGCCGCCTCCCGCCCAGCGTGCGTCAGCCACACCGGCAGGCGATGGTCCCGAAGGTGTGTCCGCGTGTGCCGTCGTCCCATGAAGTGCCCCCGCGGACGGACCTCGCGGATCACGTCCAGGGCGAGGTCATCCTCGCCGAACTTCGCCGGTCCCACGACGGCGGCTGCGTGGCGCAGCGCCTCGCAGTCGCGGATCGCCTTGTCTGGATAGAGGATCGTCGACCCCGCTTCGAGCCCGATCGAACCGCAGATCTCGGCCGCGAACAGCGGCACCGTGACGGCGCCGATACCCGTCCTGACCCCGGACTGCCAGCCCGGTCCCGGCGCGTCGCTGCTGACCGACCCGCCCCCGAGGCTCGGCACGCCCCAGGCGTGCGCCAGTTGTACCGCGATGCGCTCGGACGTGCTGTCGAGCTCACAGAGGTAGCCGCCGCTGAGCGGGTCCATGAGCGAGACGAAGAGCGAGTGGAAGACGGGGGCGCCGGGGAAGGCGAGCTGAACGAGCACCATGCCGCTCACCACCTCGGCGTCGGCGATCACCATCGCTCCGAGCTCGGTCGCGGGCGCCGTCGATCCCATGGTGGGCATCGCCATGAAGCTGAACGGGATGCCGGCCTCGGCGTACGAGAGCGCGCATTCGAGGCCGTGGGCGTCGTGGGCCAGCGGCGAGATCGTGCAGATGTTGCCGCAGATCGGCGGCCGGCGACGACGTTCCGCGTCCCCCCCGGCCACCACGGTCGCCATCTCGACGACGTATTTCGCCAGTTCGGGGTAGACGGTCGTCGCCCCGCGCACGTGCTTGCGCGTGTTGCTCAGGCCCGCGTGGCACTCGTGCAGCGGCGCCGTGCGGCCATGGTCCTGGGCGCTCACCGGCGGCCAGAAGAAGGCAAGCGGAGGCAGCGCGTCGCAGATGCGCGCCATGAGAGCGACGTCGGCCTTGCGCGAGGATCTCAGCTCGCCCGTGTCGGGGTCGACGACCTTGGTCCCGACGCCCTCGGTACAGATGTAGCAGGAGCGCCCGTCGAGGACGAGGTCGAGCCGCTCCTCGCGGCCGGCGAGGAGGAACGAGCGCGGCGCTCTCGCCATGGCTTTGACGACGAGGTCCGGCGCGAGGCGCACGACCTCGTCGTCGCCGACCCGCGCGCCATGGGCGGCGAAGATCTCCCGCGCGCGCGCCGACGGCACGTGCACGCCGACCTCGTCGAGCACGCTCATCGTCGCCGCCCGCAGGCGCTCGATCTGGGCCGCGTCGAGCGGGTCCTGCCCCGGACGCGCGGGAAAGCTGAGGATGTCGGGCGTCTCCCTACTCATGAGGTCCTTCCGTCCGTGACCCGTACGCCCCGTTCGTACACGAACGCGAGGGGTCGATGCAAGGCTCAGGCGCCGCCGGTCAGGCGTGCCTCGTAGTCGTCCGGCGTCAAGCCCGGGGCGAGCCGACGCGCCTCGGCCGTCGCGGTCGCCGCGGCGTCGGCGTCGCCGGCCGCGGCGGCTGCGACGCCCAGCCAGTACCACGCGTCGGCGACCTTGTCGTCGCAGGCTTCGAGGCCGGCGCGCAGCTCTCCGGCCGGCGCCTCGTCGAGCTCGCCGCGCGGTGTCCAGCGCTCGCCTCGCTCGAGGCTCAGGTCGTCCCCTCGATGCGAACGCCGGCGTTCAGGTGACGGCGCGGCCCCTACGGCTTCGTGTAGGTCTCGCCCCCGGAGAGGTGGCCGATGAGCGTGTAGTCCGTGCCGGCGCCGGGCGTGTACGTGTAGTCGCCCGGCTGTGTGCCCTCGGTCATCGGAGCCTTGGTCCACGGATTCGCGGGCCACGGCTGGACCAGTGACCCGAGGGTGCTCTCATTGACCTGGGACGGCACCGAGCCGTTCGTCGCGATGTAAGCCTGAATGCCCGTCTGGATGGCGAGGATACCGGCCTTGGCCGACGTGTCCTTGGCCAGATCGATGTTGGTCGTCGGACTGGCGATGTCCTCTTCGCCGCAGCCGCAGCCGGCGAGGCCGATCATCGCGGCGATCACGACGAGGATGGTCGCCAGTGCTGTCGTGCGTCGCATCCGCGCTCCTTCAGGTCAGTGGGGGCGTTGTGCGCCGCGCCGCCGCAGGCGGGCGCGGCGCACACGCCGTGGCCGGCGGCGCCGGTCGCCGGCTATCGCTTCGGACCGGCGCCGCCGCCCTCTCTATCGGCACGGCACCCGCGGCGCTCCAGCACGAGCGCGGGCGAAAGTACAGTCTCGCGGCTCGCCTGCCGATTGGGTGGATGAGAAAGCAGGACGACAGGAGAGGCCAGCTTGACCGCCGACCATCAGATCGCCGACGCCGGCACCCCGCGACCCTCGGGCACGCCGTGGCGTCCACGACCGAGCAACACGACGATCCTCTGCTGGCTCTGGGTCGCCGTGATCGCCCTCGCCGTGGCGATCGACCTCGCGAAGTAGCCGCCGGGGGCGGCGCGGCCGCAGGCGCACGCCGCCTCCTGCACGACGGCGGCCGTCGCGATGTCAGCCGATCGGCGATGTCAGCCGGAACCAGTACTGCGACCGCCCGGAGGCGTGGAACCGTACCCGGACCCACGTCTCGTAACGCTCGGACCGCCGCTGACCCACCGGGACGTACCGCGTCTTCCACGCGCCCGAGCCCAGATACATCTCGGTCGTCCAGACCACCTCGGCCCCCTGGGCCTTCAGGCGCGCGGCCTCCTCACTGCTGGCAGCATCGCCCTCACCGCCTGCGGAGATAAGCCACCAGCCGGCGTGCCCGTCCCAGGGAGCCTCCCCGGCGCCGGGATGGGCCCCGCCGACGAACACGGTGACGGACGCCCAGTTGCGCCTCGAGTACGGGCGCTGCGGATTGGTCGCCCGCACCATGATCTTCGTCGTCCGGACCGTGTCGCCGTCCACGACTCCCCAGAGCACCCGGTACTCTAGGCGAGGCCGCTCATCACCGTACCGGTACGGGAGCGACCCACGACGCAGGCCGGCAGACGCCGGAGCCGCGAGAGCGAGCAGGACGAAGACGACGGTGGCGAGAGACGCCGTCACGATGCGCCACCTCATGGCTTTTCCCTCCCTCTTCACCCTCACCGCGTGCCTTGGGCACTCAATGTGCGGAGGAGCGACGACACGACAGGCGGACCCAAAAGACGATACGGACGGTATACCCCCCGTACGCCGGATATGCAACGATGCGCCCGTGGACAACAGAGGAGGAAGCGAAGGCGAAGCGCGACTGTCGCGTCTGTCGGGTCAGACCGGCCGTCAGGTGGTGACACCACGGCCCGACCGGGAGGACCGCGATGTCGAGAGCCATGTCTTCGCCGCCGCCGCGCGCGGCGACCGCTCCGCCTTCGCCGCGCTCCTCCGCCACTACGACCGGCTCCTGCGCCTAGTCGTCTTTCGTCTTCTGGACGACCGCGACGAGATGGACGACGTGATGCAGGAAGTCGCGATCAAGCTCTACCGCTCTCTGCCCAGCCTGCGCTCGGAGGCGGCGCTCAGCACGTGGCTGTACCGCGCCGCCTACTCGACCTGCGTCGACCACCTTCGCAAGCGGCGCCCGGCCGACCCGTACGCGCCGGACGAGATGCCTGAGCCGCGCACCGGAGCGCGTCGGTCGGGCGACCCGGCCGAGATCGTCGCCGAGGCGAGCGCCGTCGAGACGCTGCTGGCCAGTCTCACGCCCCAGCAGCGCGTGGTGGTGACGCTCGTCGACCAGGAGGGTTTCGATTACGCGTGCGTCGGCGAGATCGTCGGCGTGCCGGTCGGGACCGTCGCCTCGCGGCTCAACGCCGCCCGCGCCGTGCTGCGCCGCGCGCTCGCCGGCGACGGCGCGAGTGAGGACGCCCATGACTGACGGGCGCGACAGGCACGGCGAGGACACCGGCCCGGTGGGCCCTCCCTCGAGGAGGCTGCCCGGCGAGCGCGAGCCTTCCGCCGGAGGCGAGCCGTCCGGGCGCGAGCCTTCCGCCGGAGGCGAGCCGTCCGGGCGCGAGCCCGTGGTCGGCGACCTGCTGCGCCAGGTCGCCGTCCCCGACCACGCGCCCGGCTACTGGGAGGTCCTCGGCACGCGGCTCGACGCCG
>CAZTMO010000208.1:0-4088 GCA_964615105.1 uncultured Thermoleophilia bacterium | reverse complement strand
AGCCGAACTCGCCGTCGTCGGTGTGGGGGGCGAGGACGAGGACGTTGTCGAAGCGCTCGATGCTCACGGGATCTCGCTCCTGCCGTTCGCTGCCGGGGGCCGTCGGCGTGCCGCGCGGGCCGCGCCGACGGCCGCGGGCCGCGCCGGGCAGGCCCCGGCACAGCTCAGGGCCGGAGTCTATCAGGTCGATCGGGTGCACTCGCCGACGATGTGCCACGCGCCGAGCTCGCCCACCCGTTCGCCCGGGCCGCCGCCGCGCGTTGCGCTCGCTTGCGCCGGTGGACCATACTCCCTGAGGCATCGGGCAGGAACGCCCGTGAGGCGGCGCGGAGGCGATGGGAGGGCGCGTGCGGACCGTCAGCAGACCGTACCAACCGGGTGACGAGGTCGAGATCAACCGTCTCTACCTGCTCGTCGCGGGCAGAGACCGCAGCGCCGCCGCCTTCGCCTGGGAGTGGCTCGACACCTGGGCCGGCCAGGGGAGCATGGACCTGCTCTTCGACCTCGACCGCGAGGAGGGCGACCAGCTCATCGCGCAGTACAGCCTGATCCCGACGCCGCTCAGCGTCCGCGGCCGGCCGATGCTCGCCGGCAAGACCGAGAACTGCATGAGCCATCCCGACTGCCGCGGCACGGGCGTGTACTCGGCGCACGAACGGGAGTGGTTCGAGAAGGAGAAGAGGAGGTTCAGCTTCTTCTTCACCACCGCCGGCCAGGTCACCAGCGGCGCCGCCGGCAAGGTCCGCATGA
Source organism: uncultured Thermoleophilia bacterium (assembly GCA_964615105.1). Lineage (GTDB taxonomy): Bacteria > Actinomycetota > Thermoleophilia > UBA2241 > UBA2241 > UBA2241. The sequence goes on along the minus strand of CAZTMO010000208.1, from coordinate 3,338 downwards.
AGCTCGGCTACATCCCGTTCGACGACTGGGCCAACTTCACCCTCTGGTTGCGGACCGGCGAGCTTCGCGACGAGGTCCTTGAGCTCATCGCTCGCAAAGGCAGGGCGGGGAAGGCGCTGGCGCCGGCGGTGAGCGCTGCGCTCGCCGGGGTCCTGCAGGCGCACAGCCGGCTGCGCCGGCGCCGCGCCTGCGGCTACCGGGCGACGGCGCTCCCTGCCGCGGAGGCGCCGCTCGCCGAGATCGCCGCGCTGTGGGCGCGTAACAAGGAGCGCTACGGCATCAGCGTCGATCGCACTGCGGCTTATCTCAAGTGGCGCGTCAACGACGACCCGCACCTGCGGCACGAGTACCTTGTCATGAGGGGCGAGGGCGGTCTCCTCGGGTACGCCGTCTTCTTCGTCCAGGGCGACACGCTGCACGTCGTCGACGTCCTCGTCGACGGGGCGCGCTCCGATCTCTTTCGCCATCTTCTCGCCGCCGTGGTGCGACACGGCCAAGGACTCGGGCTCGGGCGCGTCCAGTGTCTTGCGCTGCGGCACTCCCGTCTGCTCCCGCGTCTCTTGAGGAGCGCCGGCTTCGTCGACACGGCGGCCCTCTCGCCGGCGGCGCGCTTCAAGCGGAGCAGGCCGCGCCACTTCTTCCTCTACATCCCGGAGGAGCTCCGCGGCGATCCCGGGGTCACGGACCCGGCGGAGTGGTACGTCACGGAGCTCGTCCTCGAGGGGCTGCCGCGGCGCGCGCCGAAGCCTCGCTCAGCGGGAGCGGGCCCGCTGCCCGGCGGTCAGCCGGGCGGGCCGGGCAGGTCGCGGCAGAGCGCGGCGTAGAAGTCGATCAGCGTGCCCTCGGCGCGTTCCCACGAATACCGGCGCGCGACCGCCTCGCGGCCGCGCGCGCCCATCCCGGTAAGCGCGTCGCGATCGGCGAGCAGGCGCCGGACGCCGTCCACGTGGCCGGCGACCCCAGGCGGCACGGCGAGCCCGCAACCTTCCGCGCGGACGAGGTCGCCGCGGCCGGGCAGGTCGGTCACCAGCGCGGCGAGCCCCACCGCCATGCCTTCGAACAGCTTCGTCGGCACGGTCGGATGAGCGTACTGTGTGCTGGGCACTGAGGGGACCCAGACGACGTCGGCGGCGGCGAGGTGCGCCGGGAGCTCGGCCGGCGGCACGCGACCGAGCAGCTCCACCCGGTCGGCGAGGCCCGCGGCGAGGCGCTCGCGGGCCTCGGCCTCCATGTCGGGCGAGGCGAACGTGCCGCCCAGGTAGAGTACCGCGTCGTCGGCTGCCAGGCGCTCCATCACGTCGAGCATCAGCGCGCAGCCGCGGTCGCGCGAAAGACTGCCGACGTAGATGAGCTTGAGCCGCGGGTCGGTGGCGAGGCGCGGCAGCGGCTCGGCGCCGGCGAAGCGGCTCACGCGGGGATAGTTGGGCAGGGCGACGCGCAGCGCGGGCTTGTCGCCGAGCGCCGCGAACTGCTCGTCGACGACGACGACGGCGCCGTCGCCCAGCGCGGCGAGGCCGCGCTGGGCCACCGCCGTCGCCCGCCCGGCGACCGGGCGCGCCGCCGTCGGGATGTAGTGCTTGGCCGCGACCGGTTCGGGCACGTATTCGTGAATGTCGTAGACGAGGCGCGGGACGAAGGGGCGCACCGCCGGGAAGAGCGTGAGCAGTTCGGGATCGTGGACGTGGACGACGTCGGGGCGGTAGGCGCGCAGATGGCGGACGACGTGGGTCACGCTGAGCCAGCGGGTGGAACGGCCACGAATGGGCAGGGGCGCGCGCAGCACCCCATGTGCATCGCGCCTGTCGTCGGCGCCGGGCACGAGCAGCGTGACATCGTAGCCCGCCTCGGCCAGGCTGCGGCACTCGCGCTCGTAGATGCGCGGGTCGTCGGGTCTGTGTACGACGGACAGGTGAAGGACGCGGGTCGCGGCGCGACGGCGAGGCGATGCGGCGCGGACGGGCCGCGGGCGGGTCCTCGCGGTCTCCGCGCCGCGGCCCTCGTCTTCTGTCGCCCGCGCGCTTGCGCCGGCCGTCTTTCCCATCGCCGCACGCCAGCGACGCTCGAGCTCGCCGGCCGACGCCGCAAGCCCGTCGTGCGCGGTGACCCAATCGACAAGGCGCCAGTACACGTCGTCGTAGCCCTCCGCCGAGCGCGGGTCGAAGCGCACGTTGTGCCAGAGAAGGGCGGCGCCGCCGGAGCCGGCGCGGAGGCGCGCGAGGATCTCGCGTGCGACGCGCTCGGCCTCGGCGGCACCGAGGGCCCGGTACTGCGTTCCCTGAAGACCCGTGTCCATGAGGGCGAGCGGCACCTCGAGCAGCGCGAGCGACCTCTCCTCCGCCAGGCAGTACGGGTGAAAGGGAAAGGACGCCCCGCAACGGAAGCCCTCGTGCTCGGCGAATGCGAGGCTCGTGTCGTAGGCGATGTCCGCCGCGTCGAGGAGCGGCAGGGTCTCGTGGTAGAGACAACGCAGGTAGTGGTACCGTGCGCCGCGCACCGCCCTCCCGGCGCGGCGCTCGAGGTCGCGGCGATCGTCGTCGAGCGCGGCCCCGCCGCGCCGGTCGCGGTCGTTGCCGTGAAGCCCGACCTCACGACCGGCCTCGCTCAGCAACGCCAGCGCCTCGGGGATGCGGCGACGGTAAGTGTGCGGCTGGTTGCCGTCCACCCGGTGAGCGTGACTCGGGATGACGAAGAACGTCGACGTCACCCCGCGTCGATCTTCGCCGGCGAGCATCTGCGGGAAGGTCCAGTGCGGATCGGTACGGCGTGGGAGGTGCACGGTGAGCCAGCGCCAGATGTCGCCGGCCTCCTTGCCCAGCGCAGGCCAATCGCGACGTCCGAGAGCGCGCGCCGCGCGGTAGCCGGTGGCGACGAACCCGCGCGGGGTCCAGCGCCAGAGGTTGTCGAGGTCGTGGGTGAGGGCGACGGCGAACCCGGGGCCGTCCGGCCCGCCGCCGCCCTGACGCCACATCCAGCCGCTTTCCGGCAAGGGCGCCGCGCCAAGCTCCGCGAGGCGCGGCGCGAGCAGCCTTCGTAGCGCCGCGACGTAACCGTCGACGGCGGGGTCCTCAATGCGCAGCGCCGGGTTCGTCGCGAACACGCTCGCCGAATACGGGAGGCGGTCGAAGCGGTCTCTCTCGTTCGACGTGTGCTCGTCCCAGCAGGCGAGAAGGACGAAGGCGGACGCGACGAGGTCGAACGAGACGGCGAAACCGCTGGCGCCGTCGCCGCCAGACGCTTCCCTCTCATCCCGTTCAGTGCCGCGGCCGGCGGTCTCGTCAACGCCGCCCGCGCCCTCACCCGCCGCTTCGCGCGCCGGGAACGCGCCGACGAGCGTCCCG
>CAZTMO010000207.1:0-4096 GCA_964615105.1 uncultured Thermoleophilia bacterium | reverse complement strand
GCATGATGCTCGACCCGCCGCTGAACGCGTCGGGCAGGCGCACGAAGCCGAACTCCGCCGATGCCCAGACGACAAGCTCCCCGCCGATCCGGCTCAGGTGCACGCCGAGTTGCGCCGCCGCGGCGAGGTAGTCGAGGGCGAAATCCCGCCCGGCGACCGCCTCGAGCGAGTTGTCGGTGACGCGCTCGAAACCGAGGTCGGCGGCCACGGCGTCGCGAGCGATCGCGTAGTTGACGCCGACGGCCGCGCCCGCGCCGAGCGGCAGCTCGAGACACGCGGCGCGGGCGCGACCCAGCCGGTCGACGTCGCGCTCGAGCATCCAGAAGTAGGCGAGCAGGTGCTGGGCGAGTGTCGTGACCTGTGCGCGCTGCAGATGCGTGTAGGCGGGCACGAGCGTCTCGACGTGCGCGCGCGCGTGCTCCACCAGCACCCGCTGCAGCACGCGCACCGCCTTCGTCTGGCGTTCGATCACGCGGCGCAGGTGCAGGCGCACGTCGGTCACGACTTGGTCGTTGCGGCTGCGTCCCGCGTGCAGCTTCGCGCCCGCGTCGCCGACGAGCTCGGTCAGCCGACGCTCGATCGCCATGTGGACGTCCTCGTCCTCGTCGCGCGGGACGAAGGCCCCGCTCTTGATCTCGCGCCCGACCGCCGCCAGCCCGTCTTCGATCGCCGTGCGCTCGGCGGCGCCGAGCGCGCCGGCCCTCTCGAGGGCGCGGGCGTGCGCCGCGCTCCCCTCAAGGTCCTCGCGCCACAGGCGCCAGTCGAGGGCGAGCGACGAGTTCAGCCGGACGAACGCGGGGTCACGCTCGCCGGCGAAGCGTCCCGAGCGTGCGACCGTCACGCGTTCTCCCTCTCGACGTCGACAGCCCATGCCCCCATCGCCGTCATGCTACTCCTCGAGCTCCTTCATCAGGTGGTGCTCCTTGCCGATGCGCGCCCAGACCTCGATCGGCAAGCCCCAGAGCTCGATGAACCCCGCCGCGGCCGTGTGCGAGAACTCGTCCTCGGTCGTGTACGTCGCCAGCTTGTAGCTGTAAAGCGAGAGGTCGCTCCGCCGCCCGTCGGCGACACAACCGCCCTTGTGGAACTTGAGCCGCACGTCGCCGGTGACGCGCTCCTGGCTCTGGAAGAGGAACGCCTTGCACGCCTCGGTGAGCGGGTCGAACCACTGGCCTTCGTAGATCATGTCGGCGAGCTTGCTCTCGATCGTGCGCTTGAAGTGCAGGAGGTCGCGAGTGAGTACGAGGTCCTCGAGCTCGCGATGCGCGGTGATCAGCGCAAGCGCGCCGGCGACCTCGTACACCTCGCGGCTCTTGATGCCGACGAGCCGGTTCTCGATCATGTCGACGCGCCCGAAGCCGTGCCTGTTGCCGATCGCGTCGATCGTCTCGATGAGCTCGACCATGGGCATGGCCTTGCCGTCGAGCGCCACGGGCTTGCCCTTCTCGAAGCTGACGATCACGTGTTGCGGCTCATCTGGAGCCTCGGCCACGGACTTCACGAACTGGAAGGCGTCCTCAGGTGGGGCGACCCACGGGTCCTCGAGCACGCCGCATTCGTTGCTGCGCCCCCACATGTTCTCGTCCACGGAGTAGGGGCTCTTCTTGGTCAGGTTCAGCGGGATGTCGTGCGCGGCCACGTAGTCGATCAGCTCTTCGCGGCTCGGCCAGTCGGCGGCCCGCGCCGGCGCGATGATCTCGAGGCTGGGGTCGAGAGCACGCACGCCGATGTCGATGCGCACCTGGTCGTTGCCTTTGCCGGTGCAGCCGTGTGCGACGGCCGTCGCGCCGTACTCATGGGCCGTCTCAACGAGCTTCTTGGCGATCAGGGGACGGCCGATCGCCGTCGACAGCGGGTACTTGTCCTCGTACAGGGCGTTGGCCATGAGCGCCGGGAGACAGTGGTGCTCGGCGAACTCCTCCTTGGCGTCGATCGCCACCGCGGCGATCGCGCCGGCGGCCTCGGCACGGGCCATGATCGCCGGAACGTCCTTGACACGGCCGAGGTCCACGAGACAGGCGACCACGTCGTAGCCGTACTTCTCGTTCAGCCAGGGGATGAGGGCGGACGTGTCGAGCCCGCCGGAGTAGGCGAGGACGATGGTGCCGTTGAGGGCGATGTCTGGAGTCACGTTGGCTTCTCCTTGAGAGGCGGATCGGTCGACAGGGACGGCGGAACGTGCGGCGGCGGCAGAGGCAGGCCGCCGGCTCTGTCACGCCGGGATGGAGTGCGCGCCGGAGGGTGCCTGCGCGCTAGGCGGTTCGGAGACGATCCAGGTAGCGCCTGATCTCGCGCGCCGTCTCTTCGTCCTTCGCGATCGCGATGAAGGTGTCGTCGCCGGCGATCGTGCCGAGGACGTCGCTATGGTTGAGATTGTCGATCTGGCGTGCGACGGTCGTCGCCGTGCCGATCTCGCAGCGCACGACGACGAGCTGCCCCGCGACGACGGTCGAGCGGGCGAAGTCGCGCAGCACGTGACGCGCCGCCTGCTCGGGGTCCTTGGGACGCTCGCGCGACGAGAGCACGTACTTGGCCCGCCCCAGGTGAGTGCGGACCTTCTGCAGGTCGAGCTCGCGGATGTCACGCGAGACCGTCGCCTGAGTGACCTCGCAGCCGAGCGAGCTGAGCGCATGAACGAGCTCGCGCTGGGTGGCGACCTCGCGCTGCTGCACGACGGCCTGGATGAGGCGCTGCCGCTCCATCTTCCCCATCGGGTCCCGTCTGTTCATCAGTCGCTCATCCCTCCGTTCGCGGGTTCACGCCGGATGCCGCGGGCACGCGCGGCGCCGAACAGGAAGCATGCATACAATACACCATCTGACCGCGGAATATGCAACCGCACGGTGTCAGGGGACGACTTTCGTGCCGCAGCCGGCGTCCGTGAGGATCTCGAGCAGGACGGCGTGTCCGACGCGGCCATCGATGACGTGGGCGCTGCGCACCCCGGCCTCGAGCGCGCGGCGCACGGCGCCGACCTTGGGGATCATGCCGCCCTCTACCCGACGGGCGGCCTGCAGCGCCCTCAAGCTGGCGAGGTCGCACTCGGAGATCGGCGCGGCATCCTCTTCCCGGTCCTCGTAGATGCCCTCGACGTCGGTGAGAAAGACGATCTTCTCGGCCCGCAGCGCCGCGGCGATCTCGCCCGCCGCCGTGTCGGCGTTGACGTTGTAAGCGCGGCCGTCCTCGTCGGCTCCCACGCTGGCGACGACCGGGATGTACTGCTCGGCGAGCAGCTCGAGCACGGCGACGTTGACCGCCACGATATCGCCGACGCGACCCAGGTCGACGTCGTTTCCGGCCGCGTCGACGTGCCGCTTCGGCTTCACGCGCAGGAGGCCGCCGTCCTCGCCCGACAGGCCCGCGGCGGCCCCACGGTGCCGGTTGATCAAGCCGACGATATCCTTGTTCACCTTGCCGACGAGGACCATGCGGGCTACTTCCATGGTCGCCTCGTCGGTGACCCGGTGGCCGTCGACGAACCGGGTCTGCATGCCGAGGCGAGCCATGTGGCGCGTGATCTCCGGGCCGCCACCGTGGACGACCACCGGCCTCATGCCGACGAGGCGCAGGAGGACCATGTCCTCGGCGAACTGCTCCTGCAGACGCCGCGACGTCATCGCGGCGCCGCCGTACTTGACGACCAGCGTCGTCCCCCAGAAGCGCCGGATGTACGGCATCGCCTCGAGCAGCGTCTTGACCGTCTTCTGTTGCCGGACCGTCACGGGCGTGCCTCCGTGAACCAGCCGAACGCCGGGCGCAGGCTCGAACACCGCACGATCGTGACGCGACGTACTGCGCTCAACTCGTGTACTCGGCGTTGAGGGTGACGTAGTCGTGGGTCAGGTCGCTGAAGTACACGATCGCCGTGCCCGAGCCGCCGTTCACCGCCACCCGCAGGTCGATCTCGTGCTGTGCCATGATGTCGGCAAGACGCTCCTGGGCGCACTCGGAGAGCGGGACGGGGCGACCGCCGCGGACGACGGCGAGGTCTTCGTACAGCACGTCGGCCGCGGCCGCGCCTGTGGCCGCCGCGCCCATGACCGTCGCGGCGGGCGCGGAACCGCGGTCCGTGGCGCCCGGCAGCCCGCCCGGCACG
>CAZTMO010000206.1:0-4099 GCA_964615105.1 uncultured Thermoleophilia bacterium | reverse complement strand
CAGAGCTCGGCGTGCATGTGGAAGACGGGTCTCAGATCGGCGGTCGCCGGCGCCCTGTCATTGCGTACTTCCATACTTCTTTAACTATATTCTGAGTGCGCGGGAGTCAAGTGCAGCGGTCGGCGATGGCGTGCCGGAGCGCCCGCGCCTTCGGCGGGGTAGGCTAGGCGGGCGATGGACCGCTTCGTCGACTACGTCCTCAACATGGACGTCTACCTGGCCGAGCTGGTCGACAAGCTCGGGCCCTGGGCCTACGGGGCGATCGGCGCCGTGATCTTCGCCGAGACGGGGCTGGTCGTGGCCCCGTGGCTACCCGGCGAGTCGCTCCTTTTGACGAGCGGGACCATGGCGGGCTCCGGCATCCTCAACATCGTCGCGCTCGCCCCGTTGTTGTTCGGGGCGGCGTTTCTCGGCGACGTCTGCAACTACCTTATCGGGCGCTTCATCGGCCGCCACCTGTTGGGCAAGCCGCGGCGGTACCTCAAGCCTGAGCACGTGCAGCAGGCGCACGAGTTCTACGAGCGGCACGGCGGGGCGGCGATCGTGTTCGCGCGCTTTCTGCCGGTGGTCCGTACGCTGGCGCCGTTCGTCGCCGGGGTCGCCGGCATGGAGATCCACCGGCTGATGCTCTTCGCCGCGATCGCCTCGGCGCTGTGGGTGACGATCTTCGTCGGCGCGGGCTACTGGTTCGGCACCGTCCAGTGGGTGCAGGACTACCTCGCGGTCGGGTTGGCGGTCGCCGTGGCGGCGTCGGCGATCCCGGGGTTCGTCATCTACGTGGTGCACCGCGTGCGGCGGCGGCGCGCGGCGTAGACCCCGCTGCCCAGCTTGCCGACGCCGTTCCGCGGCGCGAGTGCACGCGCGGTGCGGACGCCTGCGCGGCGCGAGCCCTTAGGCGACGGCGAGCACTCACGCGACGGTGAGTGCCTACGCGACGGCGAGCGCCTGCTCGAGGTCAGCGATGAGGTCGCCCGCGTCTTCGATGCCGACCGAGTAGCGGATCAGGCCCTCGGGGATGCCCATCGCCGCGCGTTCCTCGGGCGTGCACTCGACGTGGCTCGTCGTCGCCGGCGGGCCGGCGACCGTCTCGACGGCGCCCAGGTTGGCGGCGCGGTGGGCGAGCTTGAGGCGCGGCAGGACGCGCTTGACGGCCTCGAAGCCGCCCGCGAGGCCGAAGCTCAGCATGCCGCCGAAGCCGCGCATCTGCCGCGCTGCGATCTCGTGACCCGAGTGGGAGGGCAGCCCCGGGTAGTTGACGACCGAGACGGCCGGCTGCTCCTCGAGCCACCGGGCGATGCGCAGCGCGCTCTCGTTCTGACGGCCGATGCGCAGGGCCAGCGTCTTCACGCTGCGGATGAGGAGGTAGGCGGGCATCGGGTCGAGGGCGGCGCCGGTGATCTCGCGGTAATGGTGGATCTTGCGCACGAGGTCCGCGGCGCCGCAGATCGCCCCGCCGAGCACGTCGGCGTGACCGCCGAGGTACTTGGTCGCGCTGTGCAGGGCGATGTCGGCGCCCAGCGCGAGCGGGCTCTGGTTGACCGGCGTCGCGAACGTGTTGTCGACGACGACTGTGGCGCCCGCGGCGTGGCCGGCGGATGCCAGGCGGGCGATGTCGACGACTTTGAGCGTCGGGTTCGTCGGCGTCTCCAGGTACAGCAGCGCGCAGCCCTTCGCGACCGCGGCCTCGATCTGCTCGTGGTCGGTCGTGTCGCAGAGCTCGACCTCGATGCCGAAGCGGGGCAAGAAGTCGAGGAAGATGCGGTTGGTGCCGCCGTAAGAGTCCTTCACCGACACGACCCGGTCGCCGGGCGAGAGCAGGCCGAACAGAGTGTTGCTCACGGCGGCCATGCCGGTGGCGAAGCTGGTCGCCGCCTCGGCGCCTTCGAGCAGCCTGATCTTCTCCTCGAAGGCGCGCACCGTCGGGTTGGTGTTGCGGCTGTAGATGTGGCCCGGCGTGCGCCCGCGGGCCACGTCGAGCCACGCGTCGATGTCGGGGTAGCCGTAGGCGGCGCTGTAGACCACCGGCACCTGGGTCGCGCCCTGGACGAGCGACTCGTCCTCGCCGGCCCAGACGGCGAGCGTGTCGGCGGACAGGGGGGTGGATTCCTCGCCGGACGGCGTGGCTTGGCTCTCGTGCAGTGTGTCCTCGCTCATGGAGTCGCTCCTCGTCGTCTGGCTCTCGTACGCCGGCGCCGCGTGAGCGGCGCCGGACTCCACGATATCGTGGAGGGGGCCGTCGCGGCCAATGTGGCCCGGCGAGACGGGGGAACTACTTCGTCACGATCTGGAGGCCGACCAGGCCCAGCGCCAGGAGGATCACCACGGCGATCGAGTCAGGCCCCAGCCGCGCGAAGCGCCGCTGGGGCCTGACGACCACCCCCGCCGCGTAGACGGTCGTGAGCACGATGCCGAGCCCGCCCAGCCAACTGTTGGCGGCGCCGGCGAAGGGGAGCACCGGGCGGCCGGCGACCAGGTCGGCGATCAGGAACAGGCAGACCTGAAAGGCGTTGCCGCCGAACACGTCGCCCATCACCAGCTCATTGTCGCCGAGGCGGACGGCGGCCACCCCGGTGCTGATCTCGGGCAACGCGCTGGCCAGGGCGAGCAAGGTCGCGCCGACGACGACGCCGTTGACATGGAAGCGTGACGCCAGCTCGCTGCCGCTGGTCTCAAGGGTAGCGCCGGCGAGCAGGGTGACGGCGCTTGCCGCGGTGAAGACCAGGACGACCCGGGCCGTGCGCGCGCCGGCGTACGGCCGCGGCGCCGTGGGGTGGGGGACTCGCCGGTGAGGCCGGCCGGGCCGGCTCCCCGGCGCCTCGGCCCTCCAGCGGGGCGCCCGGCGGACCCTGTTCAGGACGAGCATGCCGAACAACCAGAGGAGCACGATCGACAGTGAGGCCGGGCTCACGCCGGCCATGGCGATCGACCCCGGCAGAAGGGCGCCCATGAGGACGAGCGCGACGACCGAGACCACGAGCGCGGCCTCGAGCACGGGCATGAGCGACCCGACGAGGCTGCTCAACGGACGGTCGCCCTTGACCGTGGAGTCGCAGATCGCCAGCACGGCGGTCTGCATGGCGATGCCGCCGATGAGGTTGCCGGCGACGACGTCGAGATGGCCCTGGAGCGCCCCGGTGACGGTGATCGCGAGCTCGGGGAGGCTTCCGGCGATGGCGAGGAGGATCATCCCCCCCAGCGCCTCCCCCAGGTGGAGGCGCACGTCGAGGGCGTCCGTCGTCTTCGAGAGGTACAGGCCGGCGACCCAGGTCACGGCCGCGCCGGCCGCGAACACGAGGAGCAGCACGGGTGTCGGGAGGGAACCCATCCTGCGCGCAGTGTCCGTCGCTTCCGCGCGGATGTCCATGGGTCAGCCGCGCACCGGAGTCGTCAGGGTGGCGTCGCCGGTCTTCATCGAAGGCGTTGCCGCGGCAGGTCTCAGCTCGTCGCGCGGTCCGCCGTGCGGACGCGCCGCGGCACCACGCGAGTATGCCTGCTTGCGGGCCTACGGTGTCCGCGGCGCGGCATCCTCGATCCCGCCGCGGGCGGGGCGGAATCGTCGTCCGCCCCGCCCGCGGCCGCCGGTCGACTCGGCCGCGGCGTCCCGGGCGCCGTGCTCAGCGCTGGTACTTCAGCAGCACCGCCTGGTGGACGCCGCCCTTGCCCCAAGCATGGCCGCCGACGTACACACCGTCCCTCGACCCCAGCACCAGACCGGTGGGATAGCCCTCTGGCCCTCCGCCTCCGCCGGACCACACGTTGACCCACTTGCGCACGCCTGCCGGGCTGTACTTCAGCGTCAGGTAGCTCGCTCGCCCGATGTTGGCGTTCTTGACACCGGCCACGTAGATGCTGCCGGCGCCGTCGCGCGTGATGTACCAGGTCTCCGCGTCTCTGCTCGCCGGCATGTACGCCTTGCTCCAGACCACCTTCTTGAGCTTCGCGTCCAGCTTCATCGTCACCGCTTTGCCGTACTTGCCCGCGACCCACTGCGTGCCGGTGACGAACACGCTGCCCTTGCCGTCGATCACGGCCGCTCCGAACCATTCTTCGCTCTTGTTGCCGACGCCCCACTCCTTCCAGGCCTTCTCTTGCAGGCCCC
>CAZTMO010000205.1:0-4117 GCA_964615105.1 uncultured Thermoleophilia bacterium | reverse complement strand
CGACGACGTCGCGCGGCAGGTGTCCGCGCGCCGCCATCGCCGCGGCGAACGACGTGTTCTCGATGCGCGCGTGTCTCGACAGGCGCCGCGAGGCCGCCAGGGCGGCAGAGCGCTCAGGGCAGCGTAGACGCCCGTACTCGCGCTCGAGGGCGCGCACGCGGGCGAGGACGGAGGCAACGTCGATCTCCATGCGACACACAGTCGTGCAGGCGCCGCACTCGGTACAGCGCCACAGGTCGTCGCTGTCGAACAGGGCGTCGATCTCGCCGGCGAGGATCAAGCGTACGAGCCGGCGTGGGCCGCGGTACAAGTCGCGGCCGCTGGGACACGCCGACGTGCAGGTACCGCACTGGTAGCAGATGCTGCACTCCTCGGCGAGCTTCGCGAACTCCTCGAGGACCTCGTCCGGGTACCGCGTCGGCACGAGCGGCTCGTCGTCGACGGCGCCGCGACGCCGGTGGTCAGCGGGCGTGGGCATGCGCCTCGCCTCCTCCGCAGCCGGCACAGGCGCCGCCGGAAGCCTTCGCGGCGCCCGCCAGGACGCCGGCGTGCGACAGGGTCTGCCCGCCGATCGTCTCCAGCTCGCGCTCGAGCGCATTGAGCATCGCCTCGTCGTGGGTCGCCCGGGCGTGGAACATGCTGATGCGCCGTCCGACGCTCAGGCGGTCGACGGCGCACAGGTGCCACTGTTCCACCGGGACCGCCAGCCCTGCCTCGGCGAGCAGTTCCTCCGCGACGCGCTTCTGCTCGGCGGCGCTGGCGTCGCCGGTGCGGTAGTGGCAGCGGTCCTCGGCGCAGCCGGCGAGAAAGACGCCGGCTGCGCCGAGCCGCACTGCCTCGATGATGTGCAGGGCGCTGACGCGTCCCAGGCAGGGCAGCTCGATCAAGCGCACGGCGTCCGGGTACCTGTCCTTGTGCTGGCCGCCGAGGCTGATCGCCGCTCCTGCGCACTCCTTGCAGAAGAAGCCCACGACCGGCTTCTCGACACCGGCGGTCAGCGTCGCCAGGCGGCCGAGGATCGCGTCGTCGCTCTGGTTGTGCGTGATCGCCAGCTCGGGACAGTTGGCGGCGCAGATGCCGCAGGAGCGGCAGACGCCGTCGTCGATCACGGCGAGCTTGCCGTCGTCCTTGACCTCCGCCGGGCGCGGCGCGTCGTCGGGCCGTTCCACCAGCGCGATGGCGTTGAACGGGCACATCGTCGAGCAGACGTCGCAGCCGACGCAGGTCGCGGCGTCGACGATCGAGGCGGGCGTGCCCCGACGGCCCGCCGAGCGCAAGAAATTGTGCACTTCGCTGGCCACCGCCGAGGCCTCGGTGCTGACCTCGATGAGCGCCTTGGGTCCGGCGGCCGAGCCGCAGACGAAGATGCCCTCGGCCGTCGTCTCGGTGGCGCGGTTCTTGCGGTCGAGGATCTCGATGAAGCCGTCCTCATCGAGGTCGACGCCGAGGACATGGGCCATCTCGGCCGTCTCCTGTGGCGGCACGAGGCCCGTCGAGAGGACGACGAGGTCGGGGCGCAGGACCGACTTGCGCGCCGCCGTGACGTCCTCGACCTCGATCACCGGCCTGCCTTCGGCGTCGAACTGGACCTCGGGCGGTGTGCCGCGCAGGAACTCGACCCCGGCACGCCGCGCCGCGAGGAACCAGTTCTCGTAGCCGATGCCGGCCGTCCTCAGCTCGAGGTAGCAGATCGTCACCTTCATGCGCGGGAAGAGCTTCTTGAGGCGCATGGCGTGCTTGAGCGCGATCATGCAGCAGAGGCGCGAGCAATACGGCAGATAGCGCCGGTCGCGTGAGCCGGCGCACTGCACCATCACGACCTCGCGCGCCGGCATGCGTCCGAGCGCCGCCTGTTCCTCCCATGCCGGGAGCATCTCGGCGAGCTCGACCTGGGTGACGACGCCGTCGTGACCGTAGCCGAGGTAGGCGACGTCCTCATGGGGCGCAGGCACGCATCCCGTGGCGGCGAGGATCGCGCCGACGCGCACCGTCGCCCGCTCGGGCGACTGCGTGAAGTCGATCGCCTCGACCGGACAGGCCTCGGCGCAGGCGCCGCAAAAGCTGCAGGCGTCGAGGTCGATGGTGCGCACCACGCGCCCGTCGAAATACTCGTGGAAGATCGCCTTCTTGCCGGGTTCGGAGGCGGGCTCGGGGCACACGGTCTCGCAGGTCCCGCAGTTCACGCAGGCGTCGGTGACCATGTTGGGCAGGCGGCGCAGCGTGACCTCGAAGTCGCCCGGGCGGCCGCTCACGGACTCGACCGTCGTGCGTCGCCAGATGTGCAGGTCGGGGTGGTCGATCGCCTCGTTGCGGTGGAAGCACTTGCGCACGCCCGGCTGGTCGTCGGTCGTCGGCAGACACTGGCCGCAGTCGTTCGTCGGAAAGACGGTGCCGATGCGGGCGGCGCGGCCGCCGAGGAAGGGCCGCCGCTCGGCGAGCTCTACCCGATGCCCCATCTGGGCGAGCTCGGCGGCGGCCTGCGTCCCGGCCACGCCGCCGCCGATGATGAGCACCGAGTTCTCGCGCGTACTGTGTGAGAGCACGTCCGCGGTCGTCGCGGGAAAGCGCACGGCGGCTTCGACGAGCCCGCGGGCTTTGCGCGTGACCGCCTCGACGTCGTCGCCGTGGACCCACGAGCAACCCTCGCGGATGTCGGCGACCTCCACGCGCAGGCCACGCGCGGTCAGCTTGTGGAAACGCCGCGCGGCGAAGTCGGCCGAGCAGCCGGCGAAGACCACTGCCCGGCCGTCGTCCTTCTCCATGATCTCGAGCAGTCGCGCCTGGCCTTCGCGACCGCACCAGTGCGCGCCGCGCAGGACCTCCGCTTCGTCGCCGAGCTCCGTCGCCAGGCGCTCGAAGTCGATGTTGCCCATGGTGCCGGCGCACTCGCAGAGGAGCACACGCGGCCGAGGGCCCTCCGGCGTCGCGGTGTCCGCGGCGCCGGAACGAATCGTGACCGACCGCTCACTGGTGTCCCGCGCGGCGCTCACGTCGTCCCACCATCGGCGGCGTGGAGCCGGGGTGCGACGGCGTCGATCGCGTCGGCCGGGCAGTTCCGCGCGCACGCGCCGCAGCCCAGGCAGAGCTCGGCCTCGTAGGTGATCGTGCGGTAGACGGTGACCCGTGGCGGGACCTCGACGGGACCGGTCGGCTCGCGGCGCGCGATGCGCCGCAAGGCGGCGCCCAGCGCGCCGCGCCGGCTGTCTGCCGGGGCATCGAGCAACTGACGCACGTCGAACGTCTCGCCGCGCGAGGAGGCGCCGGAAGGGCAGTTCTTGGCGCACGTGCCGCAGCCCACGCAAAGCTCCTCATGGCGGACGATCTCGCAACCGATGCTGCTGCTCGTGCGCGGCTGTGCGGCCGGCAGGCGCTCGAGGATCTCGCGGCCACGGTTGGTGAGCGGCATCAGATGGTCTCCCTCGCAACTCGAGTTCCCGCGGCCCGAGTTCTCGCGGCATGACCGGCATCGGACGCTCGCGCCGCGGGATCCCCATGCGTCGGGTGTGTCGGCGGATCGGCGCGCTTGAGCGGCGGCAGGGCGCCGATCACGCGGTCCATCTCACGGCAGGCGGCGACGAACTTGGGCGGTTCGCCGGCGCTCATGGTGAACATCCGGCAGCGCTCCGGCTCGACGCCGACGCTCTCGAGCAACCGCTGGACGAACGCGACGCGGTCGACGGCGTTGAAGTTGCCCTCGCGGTAGTGGCACTGTCCGAGCAGGCAGCCGGCGACCATGACGCCGTCGGCCCCATCGGCGAGCGCCGACACCAGGTGAAGCGGGCTGACGCGGCCAGTGCACGGCAACAGGACCAGGCGCACCGACGGTGGCAGCGGCGTGCGCGCGTTGGCGCTCGCGTCGGCCGCCGCGTAGGCGCATTCGCGGCAGCAGAAGGCGACGATCCCGCGGTCCGCCGATACCTTGTCGGCTGCGGCGGAGTCCGCCTTCGCCGTCTTCGGCAGCGTCGCCATGGCGCTCCTGTCATTCACGACAGCGTCGCCTCCGCGAGCACTTCGGCGTCGCTGAAGCCGCCGAGCTGGACCGCGCCGGTCGGACACTCCGCGGCGCAGATCCCGCAGCCCCGGCAGATGTTGGGGTCGACCACCGAGTGCGCGTCGG
>CAZTMO010000204.1:0-4141 GCA_964615105.1 uncultured Thermoleophilia bacterium | reverse complement strand
AGCCGGCGGCGTGCCCGCGCAGGAACTCCTTGACCATACGGTCCTCGAGCGAATGGAAACTGATCGCCGCGAGCCGGCCCCCGGGCTTGAGCACCCGGTAGGCCTCCTCGAGCCCGCGGGCGAGCGACTCGAGCTCGTCGTTGACGACGATGCGCAGCGCCTGAAAGACGCGCCGCGACGGGTTACCGGCGGCGAAGCGCGCCGGCGTCGGGATCGTCCGCTTGACGATCTCGACGAGCTCGCCCGTCGTCGCGAGCGGCTGCTTCTCGCGCGCGGCGACGATGCCGCGGGCGACGTTCTTCGCGTAGCGCTCCTCGCCGTAGCGGCGAAAGACGTCCGTGAGCTCGTCGACGCCGAGCGTGTTCACGAGGTCGGCGGCGGTCAGCGTCGATCCGGGGTCCATGCGCATGTCGAGGGGGGCGTCGTAGGCGTACGAGAAGCCCCGCTCGCGACGGTCGAGCTGCATCGACGACACGCCGAGGTCCATATAGATCATGTCGGCCGTGGCATCGCGGATGCGCGCCAGCACGTCGGCGAAGTCGCCGTGATAGAGGCGCGCCTCGCACGGGGCCGCGCGCTCGACGTCACGGAAGTACTCGGCGACGTGCGGGTCGCGGTCGCAGGCGATCAGCAGGCCGTCCCCGCCGAGGCGTTCCGCGACCGCCTCGGCGTGCCCGCCGGCGCCGAATGTGCAGTCGATCGCCACCTCGCCGGCCGCGGGCCTGAGCAGCTCGAGCAGCTCCTCCAGCAGGACCGGCGTGTGCGCGAGCACCATCTCGTACTCGCTAAGTCGCAAGCTCGTCTGCGGTAGCATCGGCCCCCTCCTCCAGGTGAGCCAGGTACTCGGCCCATGAGGCCCGGTCCCAGATCTCGATCTGGTCCTGGACCCCGACGACGGTGACCTCGCGCGTGATGCCGGCGAAGTCGAGCAGACGAGCCGGCAGTATCACGCGGCCCTGCCCGTCAAGCTTTTCGAAGATCGCCGCGCCGGCGGTGAACCGGCGCAGGGCGCGGGCCTTGCTGCTCCTGGGCGTCAGGCCGCGCATCTGCTCCTCGAGGTACTCCGCGAACCCGTCGGGCGTGAACCCGGCGAGGCAACCTTCGTGGCCGTGGGTGACGTAGATGCCTTCTGCGAAGACGGGGCGCAGCCGCACGGGGATGGCGATGCGCTTCTTGGCATCGAGCGTGCACTCGTACTCCCCCACCAGGACCGGCCGCTGCATGCGCGCCACATTACCCCACCATTCCCCACTTTGCAAGACTCTCGTGCCCTACATCCCCACCGCAGCACCAGCAGGGTACCGCGGATACTCCCGGATCAGGGACCCGGCGCCTTGCACGGCCATGCCGCCCGGGCGGGCGACCGGCGCGTCGCGAAGATGGAGGGCCCGCCGCGCAGGCAGGGGGCCGTCGCGGAAGTGGCAAGCGTGCGGCGTGAGCGGGGAGCAAGGCCGCAGACGCGAAGGACGTGCCGCGGCCGCCGGGAGTCACGCCGCAAGCGCCGGGAACAACGCCGCGGGCGCCGGGGAAAGACACCGCGGGCGCCGCGGGCGTGAAGCTCGAGATCCGACCCGTGCCGGCGACCGGTCCCGAAGCGACTACCGGGGCGGGATCTTCAGCTTCTGCCCGGGCTGGAGCGTCGTCAGGTCCGCATCGGGGTTGAGCGCCTCGATCTCGGTGACGCTCACGTCGTACTTCTGGGCGATGCCCGAGAGCGTGTCGCCGGCCTTCACCGTGTGTGTCCTGGTCGCCCCTGGACTCGCGAGCGCAGAGCCGCTCGGCTTGCCCGACGCCGTAGGCTTCGCCGACTTGGTGCCAGTCTTCGAGGCCTTCGCCACGGGCTTCGCCGGACGTTCTTCGCCGCCTCCTACGACACCGGACTGAAAGGCCAGCGAGACGACGACGATCACGGCGACGAGAAAAGCCACCGGCGCGGCGATGCGCGCCCAGGTCTGCGCCGGCCGCGACGACCCCACGACGCGCGGACGTTTGCGCCGCGGCGCCGACGCCGATCGGACAGGCGGCGCCGCGGGAGGCGCGTCACCTCGCGCGAGCTCTTCGAGGCGCTCAAGCGAACGCAGCGCATCCTCTGCCTCTGTCGCCTCCGGCGGAAGCGGGCCGGCATCGGGCATGTCCCCCGCGCCGAACGGCTCGCTCCCGCTCTTTTCCCCGTCCCTCATGCCGGCGGCCCCAGTTCGCGGCGCAGGACCTCGGCGGCGTCCGCCGCGGCGCGGCGGAAGTCGGCGCCGCCCTGCTGCCACGCGTAGATGATCGACCGCGACGCGTTGACCACGAAGCCCCCCGCGTCGCCGGTCTTCAATTCGGCCAGCGCCTCCGTCCCTCCTCCCTGCGCGCCGACGCCGGGGACGAGCAGAAAGGCGTTCGGGAGGGCGGCGCGGACGGCGCGCAGCGCCGCGGGCGCCGTCGCCCCGACGACTGCACCGACGTCGCTGTAGCCACGCGCGCCCACGTGCGCCGCCCCCAGGCGGGCGACCGCTTCGGCGACGTGCAGATAGAGCGGCCGGCCGTCGACCTCGAGCTCCTGGATCATTGCCGCACCCGGGTTGCTCGTGCGTACAAGGACGAAGACACCGGCCCCGTCGGCGCAGGCGTCGACGAACGGGGTGAGCGCGTCGTCGCCCAGATAGGGGCTCACCGTCACGGCGTCGGCGCCGACGCCGGTGACGGGCGCCGCGAAGCCCGGCGCGCCGCCGAAGGCGGCGCGCCGGTAGGCGGCGCCCGTCGAGGCGATGTCGCCGCGCTTCACGTCGAGGATCACCGGCAGGCCGTGCGCGTGCGCGCAGGCGACGGTCTCGGTGAGCGCACGCCAGCCGGCGGCGCCGTACTGCTCGAAGAAGGCCGCCTGCGGCTTGACGCACGCCGCCGTGCCGGCCACCGCCTCGATGACGCCGGCGCAGAACGCGGCGAAGCAGGCGGCGACGGCCTCGTCCTCGCCGCCCGTCGCCGCCGGCCGGTACTCGTCGAGCAGCGCCGGCGGCAGGCGCTCGAGCACGGGGTCAAGCCCTACGCACACCAGGCTCTCGCGCGCCTTGATCGAGGCGGCGAGCCTGTCGGAGAAGTGGTCCACGTCGGTCCTTTCCGCGGCGGGGGGCTCATTGTTCGACTCAGGCCGCGGCGGCACAACTATCGCATCGTGTGGGGCCGGTCAAGCGACGCGAAGGCGACGAGGGACCGGGCAAGGGCCGGCACGGACTTCGGCGCCGCTCGCGGCCGCGCGCCGACGCCCGGCGCTCAGCCGGCGACAGGCCCGTCCGGTGCGGCCGCTGAGGCGTCCTGCTCTCCCCCTGCCGCATACTGAGCCTGGAAGCGGCGGACGTTGCGCCGGATGGTGTCGAGCTTGACGCGCACGGCGTCGGCGGCGGGGTCCGCCGCCGGCTCCTGCGCGGCGATGCGCTCGGACTCGGCCTGCATCTCGCGCAGGACCTCCATGAGCTCCTGGTCGTCCATCTGCGAGAGCTGGTTGAGGTCCCACTTCATCGCCTTGCTCGACGTCTGGTGCACGGCGTCGAGCTTCGTGCGGACCACGGGGTTGAAGACCGCCCCGGGGTCCACCTGGGCGGTGAGCTCGTCGACGTCGCGGATCATGTCCTCGATGGTGGCGCCGGCCTTGGGGATGATCTTGATGCGCCCGTCCTCCTCTTCGACCACGCGCTCGATCGAGAGGTAGGCCCTGAGAAAGCCCTCGGTGAACGCCACGGGCACCGTGACGGCGTAGGCGATGACCTGGAGGACTTCGGCGGCGAACTGCGTGAAGGTGCCGGTGTGCAGGTAGCTGTCCTCGATGAGCCCGAGGAGCATCGACTTGAGGTATGGGTCGGCGCGCATGTCGCGCGCCCGCCCGCCGGGCTTCTCGCTGGACCTGTCGTCCTTCCTCGGCGCCATGGCCCTGTCATCGGCACGGCCGTCGCCCGGCTTGACGCCGTCGACGGCGACTCACCGCGCTGTGGGCGCCGGGCCGGCGACTTCTTCCATCATTCCCCCGTGAACTCCGGCGCGCGCTTCTCGAGGAAGGCGGCCATACCCTCCTTCTGGTCGACGCTGGCGAAGCACAGGGCGAAGAGGTCACGCTCGATGCGCTGGCCGGTCTCGAGGTCGACGTCGAGACCGGCGTGCAGGGCGC
>CAZTMO010000203.1:0-4145 GCA_964615105.1 uncultured Thermoleophilia bacterium | reverse complement strand
CGCCGAGGCGGCGGCGGAGACGCGGTGCGCTGCGGGACATGGCACTCTCCTTCTCCGGCGACACGACGCGAGGCCCGTTCGAGGGCGCGCGACGCCGGGGCCGTCCTGGGCCGAAACGCGGCCCGGCAGCGGCGCGCCGTCGCGGGCGTTCGTTGTCATATTCGACAGAGAGCGTCGGACCCTTGACAAAGAGCGCCGCGTGCGCTGCCCGACGGCGAGGCGGCTTGCGTCGTCGGCGATCCGCGCGATAACATCTTGCATACCTCTTATGCAGCCGCGCGCACGGGGCGCGTAGGCGCGTCCGGGAGGAACATGAGCGCGCAGGCCACCCTCACGACCGACCTGGCGAAGATCACCGCGAACACGCGTGACGTGGTGCGCGCCCTGGGCAGGGTCGAGGTCGTCGGCGTCACCAAGTGCACGTGCGGAGCGCCCGAGGTCGGGAGGGCGATGCTGGCCGGCGGCGCGGTCGCGCTCGGCGAGTCGCGACACGCGAACGCCGAGCGGCACCGCGCCGCCGGCATCACTGCGCCGATCTGGCTCTTGCGCACGCCGCCGCCTGAGCTTGCGGTCGACACCGCACGGCTCTTCGATCTCTCGCTGGCCAGCGAGATCGAGACTTGCGCGGCTCTCGACGTCGCGGCCGCCGGCTTGGGGCGCCGCCACGAGGTGCTCGCCATGGTCGACCTCGGCGATTTGCGCGAGGGCATTCTGCCGGCCGACCTCCCGGCCTTCGTCGACGCAGTCGAGGCGCTCGCGCACGTCGACCTCGCCGGCGTCGGCGTCAACCTGACCTGTTACGGCGCGATCATGCCCGACGAGCGGAACATGTCCGAGCTCGTCGGGCTGGCGCGCGCCGTCGAGCAGCGCATCGCTCGCCGCCTCATGGTGGGCGGCGGCAACTCGGGCTCGATCGGCATGATCGTCTCCGGCCGCATGCCTGCCGGTGTGACCGTGCTGCGCGTCGGAGAGACGATCCTGCACGGCGTGGACACGCTTGACCGCGAGCCGATCCTCGGTCTGCACACCGACGCCTTCGAGCTGACGGCGCCGGTCGTCGAGTGCAAGCTCAAGCCGAGCATGCCGCGCGGCACGGTTGCCCAGGACGCCTACGGGAACAGGCCCAGCTTCATCGACCGGGGCGAGCGCCGGCGCGCGATCCTCGCCCTCGGCCGTCAGGACGTCATGCCGGAGTTCCTCACCCCGCTGGACGCGGGCGTCGAGATCCTCGGCGCGTCCAGCGACCATCTCATCTGCGACGTTCACAAAATGGGCGCGCCGCCGCGCCTCGGCGACGTCCTTCGCTTTCGTCCCAACTACGCCGCCACCGTCCAGCTCTTCACGTCACCTTACGTTCGCAAGGCGTTCACTCCGCCGGCCTGACATCGGATCGTGGCGCGGAGGGACCTCGATATCACAGGAGTGAGCATGGCCGACCGCACCAAAGTCCTCATCATGGGAGCCGCCGGGCGCGACTTCCACAACTTCAACACGTACTTCCGGGGCAACGAGAAGTACGAGGTCGTGGCGTTCACGGCGACCCAGATCCCGTATATCGACGATCGTAAGTACCCCGCCGTCCTCGCCGGCGAGCTGTACCCTGACGGCATCCCGATCCACGACGAGTCCGAGTTGCCTGAGCTGGTCAGGAAGCACGGCGTCGAGCAGGTCGTGTTCGCCTACAGCGACGTGCGCTACGAGTACGTCATGCACCGTTCGGCGCTCGTCAACGCGCTCGGCGCCGACTTTCGTCTGCTGGGGCCGGAGCACACCATGGTCGAGAGCACCAAGCCGGTGATCGCGGTCTGTGCGGTGCGTACCGGCGCCGGCAAGAGCCAGACGAGCCGCAAGATCCAGCGCATGCTCATCGAGACGGGCAAGAGGGTGGTCTCGATCCGCCATCCCATGCCGTACGGCGACCTGGCCAAGCAGGCCGTACAGCGTTTCGCGACGATCGCCGACCTCAAGAAGCACGAGTGCACGATCGAAGAGATGGAGGAATACGAGCCGCACGTCGCCGCCGGGAACGTGATCTACGCTGGGGTCGACTACGAGGCGATCCTGCGCGAGGCCGAGAAGGAGGCCGACGTCATCCTCTGGGACGGCGGCAACAACGACTTCAGCTTCTACAAGACCGACCTGTACATCACCGTCGCCGACCCGCACCGCCCCGGCGACGGCCTTGTCTACTACCCCGGCGAGGTCAACCTGCGGCTCGCCGACGTCGTCGTGCTCAACAAGATCGACACCGCCGACCGCGCCGGCATCGAGGCCGAGCTCGAGGCGGTCCGCTCGGTCAACCCCGACGCCCAGGTGATCATGGCCGCCTCGCCGGTCACGGTCGACGACCCGGCGGCCGTGAAGGGCAAGCGCGTGCTGGTCGTCGAGGACGGCCCGACGCTCACCCACGGCGAGATGAAGTACGGCGCCGGCACGGTGGCCGCGCGCCAGCTCGGCGCCGGCGAGTTCATCGACCCGCGGCCGTTCGCCGCCGGCGAGATCAAGGCGACGTTCGAGAAGTACCCGGGCATCGGCGTGCTGCTGCCGGCCATGGGTTACTCCGAACAGCAGCTCAAGGACCTGGAGACGACCATCAACGCCTCCGGCGCCGACGCCGTCGTCATCGGCACGCCGATCGACCTGCGGCGCATCGTCGACATCAAGCTCCCGGCCGTGCGCGTCGGCTACGACCTGCAGGAGATCGGTCACCCCACGCTCGCCGACATCCTCAGCGAGCGCGGCTTCATCTGACGCTCTCGCTTCGCTGAGAGCACTGACCCGGCGGGGGCGGGACGCCACGGGCGTCCCGCCCCCGCCGGGTCAGTCCGGCGTCGTCGCCGACGTGGTTGTAGACTGCCGTCGTCAACCACTTGCCCGAGGGGGTCACATGCCCGACACGATCAAGCGCCGCCTCTCCGAGCTCGACATCACCGGCCGCAGCTTCCTCACGATCCACGACCACTCTCCGGCGGAGGTACGGGCCCTGCTCGACCTCGCCGACGCCATGAAGAGCGCCCAGAAGCGCCACGCGGCTCATCCCGTCCTCGAGGGCCGCGCCGTGGCGATGATCTTCATGAAGACCTCGACGCGCACGCGCATGAGCTTCGAGGTCGGCGTCGAACAGCTCGGGGCGCAGCCCATGTTCCTCAACGCGAACGACATCCAGCTTCGCGTCGGCGAGACCATCAAGGACACCGCCAACGTCATGAGCCGCTACGTCGACTGCATCATGATCCGCACGTTTGCGCAGAAGGACGTCGAGGACCTCGCCGAGTACGGACAGATCCCGGTCATCAACGGCCTCACCGACGACCATCACCCGTGCCAGGGCATGGCCGACGCGATGACGATCCGCGAATCCGTGGGGCGCCTCGAGGGCGTCAAGCTCGTGTATTCCGGCGACGGCAACAACGTCGCCCACTCGCTCGCCGAGGTCGGCGCCAAGACCGGTATGCACGTCGTCATCTGTACGCCCGGAGGCTACCAGCCGGACGCGGCGATCGTCGCCCGGGCCAAGGCCGACGCCGTCGAGACCGGGGCGACGATCGAGCTGACCAGCGACCTGAAAGAGGCGGTCACGGACGCCGACGTCATCTATACCGACACGTTCACGAGCATGGGCCAGGAGGCGGAGCACGACGTGAGGCTCACAGCCCTGCGCGATTACCAGGTGAACATGGATCTCGTGCGGCTCGCCGGTCCGCAGGTGAAGGTGATGCATTGCCTGCCGGCGCACTGGGGCGAGGAGATCACGGAGGAGGTGCTGTACTCGCCGCATTCAGTGGTCTTCGACCAGGCCGAGAACCGGCTGCACGCCCAGAAGGCGATCATGGCGGCGGTCATCGCGTAAGCGCGCGCCAGGGAGCTCGGTCGGCGGAGGCGAAGACGTGTCCCGCGGGGATCGGTTGCGGGCCGAGATCACAGCCTCAGGGTCCGCGTACGCGACCGTCAAGGGGACGAGCATGCAGCCGACGCTCCGCGCCGGGGAGATCGTCCGGCTGGTGAAGGTCGGGGAGGTGCGCCCGGGCCACGTCGTCGCCTTCGAACACGGCGGCGGGCTCCTCGTGCATCGCGTCGTGCGCGTCGCGGCCGACCATGTCGTGTGCCGGGGCGACGGCCGGGTCGCGCACGACGGCCTGACCCCG
>CAZTMO010000202.1:0-4155 GCA_964615105.1 uncultured Thermoleophilia bacterium | reverse complement strand
GGCCGAACAGGACAAAGGGAGTCTGATAGACTCACGCCGCGCACCCACGTCACAAGGAGCCGATCCATGTCGAGCATCAAGGGCAGCCAGACCGAGCAGAACCTTCTCAAGGCCTTCGCCGGCGAGAGCCAGGCGCGCAACCGCTACACCTTCTACGCCAAGGCGGCGCAGAAGGACGGTTTCGAGCAGATCGCCGCCATCTTCCTGCAGACCGCCGAGCACGAGCGCCAGCACGCGAAGCGCTTCTTCAAGCACCTCGAGGGCGGCGTAGTCGAGATCACGGCGGCGTACCCGGCCGGCCCCCTGGAGGGGACGACGGCCGAACACCTCGCCGCCGCCGCCGCGGGCGAGAAGGAGGAGTGGACCGAGCTCTACCCGGCGTTCGCCGACGTCGCCGAAAAAGAGGGCTTCAAAGACGTCGCCACCACCTTCCGCATGGTCGCCAAGGCCGAGGCGATGCACGAGACGCGCTACCGCAAGCTGCTCGCCAACGTCGAGAACGACGCGGTCTTCAAGAAGGCCGACAAGGTGAAGTGGATGTGCCGCAAGTGCGGCTACATCCATGAGGGCCCAAGCGCGCCGAAGGTCTGCCCGACCTGCGCGCACCCGCAGCCGTACTTCCAGGTCTTCGCCGAGAACTACTGAGTCGCACGCGGGCGCGCGGCGCGACGCGGGTGCGCCCGAGACGCGCAAGACCGTCGCGCCTCGAAGACGCCAAGGGGGCGGCGGGCCGCAGGGCCCGCCGCCCCCTTGGCGTCCGCCGTTCTCTTTCGCTCTCAGGACTCGAGGGCGCGAACGAACGCTTCGAGCGCCGCGCGATCCAGAGAGTCGAAGTCGGCCTCCAGCTCCCGCAGTCGCGTCTTGCGCAGCACGGCGAGACCGTGCACGAACGCCCAGAAGCTGTAGGCCATCTCGTCGACCCCGTATCCGGGACGAGTCCTGAACACACCCTCTTCCACCCCGGCGCGGACGAGTGCCCGGGGAATGCGGAACGTCGAGGCGCCGGCGACGAACTCCTCCCAGGTCGCTTCGTCGAGCGGGAATGTGTGGAAGAGCAGCTCGAAGTGCGCGGGGTGCACGCGGGCGAACTCGATGTAGCGAAGGCCGACTGCGACGATGCGCTCGCCGGCCGTCATGCCCGTCAGGTCCATGCCGGCGAAGAAGCCGCCGAAGACCTGCCTGACGTCCTCCACCGCCGTGGCCATGGCCTCGAGCAGGGCCGCCTTGTTGGGGAAGTAATGATAAAGAGCCATCGCCTCGACCCCCAGGCGCCGGCCTAAGACACGCATCGTCAGGCCACTCAGCCCTTCGCTCTCGATCAGCTCAAGGGCGGCGGTGATGATCCTCTCGCGCGAGAGCGGCTCGCGCGCGACGGGGTCCACCTCGAGGGTAACGGCGCCGGTGCCTGTCGCAAGCCGCGCCCGCGCACGACCCGCTGCCGGCCGATCGGCCGTGTCTCCTGCTGGGTCTGCGCGGCCGGGCCGCGCGTTCGTAGGTCGCTCCTTCACCCGTCCCTGCCTTCCCGACGTCGGGATCTCGTTCGTCCACTTGACATTATACACCGTAAGGCCTATTCTCCTTTACATCGTAAGCGTACGCTGTAAAACCGTATCGCGCAAGGGGGTTCTCCATGACAGGCAACACACACTCACAGGTCGCCATCGTCCCGCACGGGGACACCGGCGGCAGGGTCGGACGCGTCGTCGCCATTCTGGTGGCACTTCTCTTCGTCCAGCACGGTGTGGTCCACTTCATGGGCTTCGCGTGGGCGTTCGGGCTCATCGGGCCGGGCGCGATCACCGACGGCTACACCCTCGTCGCAGGGCTCGATCCAAGCGGCTGGGCGATGCGCGCCCTCGGCGTCGCATGGTTGCTCCCCAGCCCTCTCTACCTGGTGGCGAGCGCCGGCCTCGTGCTGCTCCACGCCTGGTGGCAGACGTGGGCCCTCGCCGCCACCGTCATCTCACTCGCGCTCTGCGTCCTCTGGCTTCAGCCCGCCGTCATCGGTATCGCAGTGGACGTCGCGATCCTCGCCGGCCTCGCGGTCTGCGCCGCCATCGCGCGGCGGCCCGCGCTGTGATGATGAGAGCGGGCGCCATCATGAAGACGCTGCCATCCGTCCTCGCCCTCGGCACGCTGATCGTCGTGCTCGCGTCTGCCGCTGCCCTCGGAGGTCTGCTCTGGGGCGGCGGCGAACCGGCGTCCTTCACGACGGTGCAGGGCGACACCGTCGAGCTCTATGGCGCCGGTCTGTACCGGCACGACACGGTGTTCGTCGGCGCCGGCTTCCGCGGCACGGACGTGGTCACGTTGACGCTCGGCATCCCGCTGCTCGTCGCCGGACTGCTGCTCTACCGGCGCGGCTCGCTGCGCGGTGGACTGCTGCTCACCGGTGCGTTCGCTTACATCCTCTACGTGTACGCGAGCCTGTCGCTGAGCGCGCAGTTCAACCCGTTGTTCCTGCTTTACGTGGCGCTCTGGTGGGCGAGTGCCTATGCCCTCGTCCTGCTGCTGGGCGCCGTCGACCTCAAGTCGCTGTCGCCGGGCGCCCTTCGGCGCCTGCCCTGCCGCGGCCCGAGCGCCTTCATGTTCGTCGCCGGCACGGCCACGGCACTCGTCTGGCTCACGCCGGCCATATCCGCCCTGATCGGCGGCGAAGTGCCGGCCCGCTCCGAGGGCTACGCCACCGCGGTCACCGTCGCCCTGGACCTGGCGATCATCGTCCCGGCGTGCCTCACCTGCGGCGCGCTGCTGCTCCGGCGCGCGCCGCTCGGCTACGTGCTCGCCTTCCCGCTGCTCGGCGTCATCGCCATGCTCGGGCCGGGCTTCGCGGCGCGGACTTGGATGCAGGTCGCGGCCGGCGTCCACTTCACCACCGTCGAGATGGCAGGACCGATCGGCGGCTTCGGCGTCGTCGCCGTGCTCGCGGTCTGGGCGATGGCTGCGATCCTCCAGCGGCTGCCGGGTCAGGCGACACGTCCGACGGTAGTTGTCGGGCCGGACGGAGCGACCGACGCGGACGCCGCGGCGCAGGCCGCCTGAGGCGGTCAGCGCTTCGTGAGCTTGAGGCGCGCGCGGGCCTCGTCCGGCGAGGCCGCCCGCGCGCCCAGGCTCTCGACGATCGCGACCGCCTTCTCGACGAGCTGCGCGTTCGTCGCCGGCACGCCCTTCGTGAGCCAGAGGTTGTCCTCGAGCCCGACACGCACGTTCCCGCCCAGGAGCACCGCTTGCGCGACCATGGGCATCTCCCAGCGTGAGGTCCCGAACGCCGACCAGAGCGCGCCGGGCGGCAGTTGGTCGCGCATGGCGATCATCGCCTCGGGCGTCGCCGGGGCGTTGCCGAATACGCCGAGGCAGATCTGGTAGTAGGGCGGGTCGTCGATCAGGCCCTCCTTGAGCAGCGTCTTCGAGGCCTCGATGTTGCCGATGTCGAAGACCTCGAGCTCGGGACGCACGCCCAGCTCCTGCATGCGCTTCGCCAGCTTGCGCGCCATCTCCAGCGTCGTGATCGACACGACGTTGACGCCGAACGTGTAGACGCCGCAGTCGAAGGAGCAGATCTCGGGCAGGAGCTCCTCGACGTGCGCCATACGCTCGAGCGCCGGACGGATGTCGCTGCCCGGCCCGGCGCGCGTCGGGTCGTCGTCGAGGACGACCATGTCCATACCCATCCCGGTCGTCAGGTTGAGCACGACGTCGACGTCGCTCGAGCGGATGAGGTCGACGACCTCGCGGTAGTGCTCCACCGCGAGCGAGGCGGCGCCTGTCTGGGGGTCGCGGACGTGGATGTGGACAATCGCGGCGCCGGCGCGGGCCGCGTCGAGCGCCGAGGCGGCGATCTCTCGCGGCGTCTTCGGCCGGTGGGCGACCGGTTCACTGCCTCCGGTCACGGCGCAACTGACGATGACTTCGGTGTTCATGGACGGCCCCCTCTCATGAGGCGCGGATCGAAGCGTCGGAAAGACGCGGGCGGACCGTGCTCAGGGCGGATCGGTTCTGCGTCGTCGAAGGACCTCCCTGCGTCACGCGGACCCCGTCGAGGCGAGAACGAGACGCGCGTCGAGCCCGACGACGCCCTCGGGGAGCACGAGCAGCGGGTTGACCTCGACCGCCGCGATCTCGGGGTGCGCGGCGGCGAAGCGCGAAAGGGCGGCG
>CAZTMO010000201.1:0-4160 GCA_964615105.1 uncultured Thermoleophilia bacterium | reverse complement strand
GGCCGGCACGTGCTCGACAACGCGCCCCTCGACGCTCACGTCGGGCAGCCACCCGAGCCAGCGCGGGAGGTACCAGTTCCAGTCGCCGAGCAGCTCCATCGCGGCGGGCACCACGATGGTGCGCACGATCGTCGCGTCCAGCAGGATGGCCACGGCGAGGCCGAAACCCCACTGCTGGAACATGACCAGCTCGCCGCTCGTCATGCCGGCAAAGACGCAGACCATGATCGCTGCGGCGCCGGTGATGATGCCTGCCGTACGCCCGACGCCGTAGCCGACCGCTTCGCGCGTGTCGCCAGTCTCGTCATAGCGCTCCTTGATACGGCTGATGAGAAAGACCTGGTAGTCCATCGAAAGGCCGAAGAGCATGCAGAAGAGGAACACCGGCAGCCAGGCCTCGATCGTGTCGACCCGTGTCACGCCGAGCAGACCGGCGCCGACGCCCTTCTGGAACACAAGCACCATGAGGCCGTAGGCGGCGCCGACGCTGAGCAGGTTCATCAGTATCGCCTTGGCCGCGATGACGATCGAGCGGAAGGCAAGCGTCAGCAGAACGAAGCTCAGAGTGAGGACCAGGGCGATGACCCGCGGTAGCCAGGTGTCGAAGAACTCGAGGTCGTCGACGACCGTCGCCGTGTTGCCGGTCACGTATGCGTGAACCGTCGTTCCATCGCTGTCGCGCACGTCGCCGAAGGCCGACGCGACGGCGGCGCTGCGTAGGCGCTTCACGGCCCGCTGGGCGTCGTCGTCGCCCGGATCGCCGGCAAAGGCAGTCGACACGACCGTGAGGTCGTTGCTCCCGGAGGTCTGAACCGAGCTCGGTCCGTACCGCTCGTCTTCGGCGAGTGCCGCGCGCAGTCTCGCGACTGCGGCCTTCACCTGCGGCGCATCGGCCGGTCCGTCGATCGCGATCTGCGTCGGGCTTGCCTGACCGAGCGAGAAGTCGCGCTCGAGCTGCACCCAACCCTGCTTGGCGTACTCGTCGTCGGGATAGCTGGCGGCGCTCAAGAAGTTTTCGCCGGTGTGCATGAAGAGGGCTGGCGAGGCACAGGCGAGCAGCACGACCGCGGCGACCGAAAGCCAGACGGCCGGCCGCCGCATGATGCTGTGCGCGAGCTTCTCGAATACGCCACCACCCGTGGCGTTGCGCATCGCCAGTCGACCGAGGTAGGGGATCCGCAGGGCGTTCACGCGGTCGCCGAGCAGGCTCAGGATGGCCGGCAGCAAGACGAGTGCCGTGGCGAGCGTCGTGATCACGACGAGCATCACGCCGATACCCATGCTGATCGTGACGTCGAGCGGCACGATGACCATCCCGAGCATGGCCAAGACCACCGTCATCCCGCTGAAGAAGATCGCGCGGCCGGCGGTGGCGCCGGTGGCGGCGATGGCGTCGACCTTCTCGAGGCCGTGCGCGCGTTCCTCACGATAACGCGAGATCATGAACAGCGTGTAGTCGATGCAGACCGCGAGGCCCATCATCGTGAGGATGTTCATGACGAAGAAGGTGATCGGGTAGAGCTGGCCGATCACGGCCGTGAGCGCGGTCGCAAGGACGATGCTCACAACGCTCAGGCCGAGCGGCATGAAGGCCGCCAGCACGGCGCCGAAGACGATCGCCAACACGACCAGGGCGGCCGGCATGCCAAGGATCTCGGCCTTCTGCAGATCGGATTCGGCGAGCCTCATGGCCATGGCGCTGAGGCTGGCGTTGCCGGTCTGCGCGACGGCGAAGCCGTCGCGCACTTGCCTTGTGGCGGCATCGTGGACGACTTCGGCGTTCTTGGTCGCCGCGTCGGTGTCGCCGGCCATCGTGATCGCGATCAGCGTCGCGTGCTCGTCCTTCGAGACGAGGCTCGGGTCGCCGGACTGGTAGGTGGTCGAAGTGGACTCGACGACGCCTCCCCTCAGAGCATCGATGCGCGCCGCGAGCTCTCCGACGTAGGCCTTGAAGACCGGCTCGTCGACGGTCTTGGTCTCGTTGCGCACGATGACGAAGTCGGTGACCTGGTCGCCACCGGCGAGGCGGTCCTGGATGAGGTCGAAGCCCACCATGCTGTCCGGCTTGTGCCCGCGGTAGCCGGCCTCGGAGGTCAGGCCACTGCTCAGGAGGGTCGCGATCGTGATGGCGGCGAGCGCCAGCGCCAGCACGAAGACGCCGATGGCGCGCCAAGGATGCGCCGCGCTCGAGCGAGCGAGGCGCTCGGTGAATCCAGATCCTGTAGTGCTTGTCGTGCTCGCTGCGGTACGTGACATCGTTCTCCCCCTTGAGTCCATCTGTGGTCGCTGACGGGGAGAAGGCTACGGACGGGGCCAAGCCGGGGCGTCGCCCGGAGGGAGGAAATCAAGGGACCTCCGGAGGGGGATTCGGCGGCGCCGTTCGGCCTGCCCTCAGGGGACGGTGATACCTCCCGGGGGGCAGCGCGGGCGGCGACGCCGCTGACACGGGCTGGCGCCACCGCCCGCACCGCGCTGCGGGGCGTCAGCCGATGCCCGGGCGGTGCACCTCGATCGCGGCCGCGAACGCGTCGGCGACGATCTGGGCACCTGCCTGCGAGAGGTGCACGCCGTCGACCGTGAAGCTGACGCGGCCGCTCGCGGCGGCGAGGGCGGCTTCCTCGTGGGCGGCGGCGAACCCCGGCGCGAGGTCGAGGAACGACGCGCCGGGGCAGGCCGCCGCCGCCGCCGAGACCATGTCGGCGACGTCGGCGACGCGGCCCTCCCAGGCGTCGTCGAGACGGTCGGGCGCCACCGGCGGCACGCACACGGTGGCGGACGCCCGCTCCGTCACCCAGGTGAGCAGGCGTCCGTAGACGGCGGTGATTTGGTCGAGCGTGGTGTCCCAGGTGACCGGCTCGAAGGCCTCGAACGCCCACGCACTCCACTTGCCCATGGCGGCGTCGTTCGTGCCTATCCAGACGAAGGCCAGGTCGACCCGTTCCAGCCCGCGGTGCTGGACGCGGGCGTACAGGTCGGCGACGCAGTCGCCGGCGCGACCGAGGTTGAGCAGCTCGTCGGTGTCGAGCCGCGTCCGCAGGGCGCGGAAGTACGAGGCACCCGGGGCGCCCTCGGTCAGGCTGTCACCGAGAAAGGCGATGCGCACGTGGTCCTCCGCAAACCGACGTGCGCATCGTAGCGGCGAACGTGCCGCGGCGCACGGGCGACCACGTCACGCCTGTAGCGCGGCGCGGCGCCGACCCGATGGGCTACAGTAGGCCGGTCTCCGGAGGAGGTCCAATGGGCGGTCACGGTCACGGGTTCTTCAGCGCGCGGACGATGCGGCTCTTCGACGTCCTGCTGATCGCGTACGTCGTGCTCTGGGCGACGCTCGGCGTGCTGATCGCCACGGACATCCGCCGACAGGCGGACCTCAGCGACCACGTGACGCGCATCGGTCAGACCCTGACCGAGATCGGCCGTGGTCTCGACGTGCTCGCCGGCCTGCCGCTCGTCGGCGGCGACATCGGCAACGTCACGGGTCGCGTGACCGAGGCGGGCAAGAGCGTCATGCAGAGCGGTCGGGACAGCCGCGCCAGCCTGGAGCGTATGGGCGTGCTCGTCGGCATCGCCTTCGCCGCCGTCCCGTTTCTGCTCGTCCTTCCCGCCTACGTGCCCTTGCGGCTCGGCTGGCGGCGCGAGGTGCGCGCCGTTGCCGCCGCGCTCGCCGCCGAGCATCCGGACCTCGACCTCACGCTCGCCCGTCGCGCCCTCACCGCGATGCCGTACGGCCGCCTGTTCGCGCTCGGCGCGGACCCGTGGGCGCGACTTGCGGACGGTGAGGTCCGCGAGCTTGCCGACGGCGAGCTCGAGCGGCTGGGGCTGCGCCGCCCGTAAGCCCCAGACGCCGCGACCGCTGAGCCGACGGACGCCGGCCGCCGCGGCGGCCTGCGCTGGTCGGATCGGCGGGGCCCGGAGCCGGCGGGGGGGGGGGGCGGTGCCGGGTTGGGCAAGACGGAGGGGGGGGCGGGTGCGTGGCCCGGCGGGGGGTCCCCGCCAGGGCACGAGGCGCGGCCCGATGAGGAGCATCAGCGCCGTGAAGACGGCGGCTTTGAGTACGGCCAGAGCCGTGCTGCCGAACACATTCCCCTGATTGGTGGGCGCTAGGGCGGGCAGCAGCACCAGAATCAGGACCGTCACCAGGTCTTCCATCACCAGCCAGC
>CAZTMO010000200.1:0-4164 GCA_964615105.1 uncultured Thermoleophilia bacterium | reverse complement strand
AGCCGCCGGCCGAGGTCGTCGCCCGCATGCTCGACCAGCCGGTGCGCGGCTACACGAACATCGCCGCCGCGCTCGAGCTCGGCGCCTCTGAGCTCGAGCGCGGTCGCAACCCCCGGCGCAGCGGCCTCCTCATCACCGACGGCGTCGTCACCGCCGGCGGCGACCCACTGCCGTTCGCCCACCGCTTCCCGCGCCTCTTCGTCCTGCTCACCGAGGACTACAAGATGGACCCGGCCATGTGTCGCCGCCTCGCCGACGCCGGTCATGGCGACGTCTTCCCGGTCCGCTCCTACCCCGAGCTTCCCCAGCGGATCCTCGACGTCGCCAACCGGGTTCTACGGTAGACTCACCGCTCCAGGGCGGTGCGAGAGGACGTGAAGATGGGACTGTTCAGACCCCCCGACGTCGAGAAGGCCAGACGGACCGGCCAGATCGAGCTCATGCTCAAAGCCGCCAACTACAAGAAGGACCCCGCGGTGGCCGAGGCGGGCCGCAAGGCGCTGGCGGAGCACCTCGACCTGCTCATCAGGGAGCTCGACACCAAGAACATCCGGCGCCTGCAGATCGCCCGCGAGGCGCTCGTAAGGATCGGGCCACCGGCCCGCGACCGCCTGATCTTCATCCTCGGCGAAGGGCACGTGCACCGTCGCCAGGACGCCGCCTTCGTCCTCGGCGAGATGAAGGACCCGGTGGCGATCGTGCCGCTCTGCGAGGCGTTGAGGCACGCCAACCCTCTGCTCCGCGCCCTCTCGGCGCAGGCGCTGGGCAAGATCGGCAGCAAGACGGCCGTACGAGACCTGCGGCTCGCGGCGATGGACGACGAGTCGCACGTGGCCAAGGAGGCGCGCAAGGCGCTCCGCAAGATCCCCGGAACGCGCGAAGCCTCGGCACACTAGAGTCCGCGGTTCGCGCAGACGCCGGTCCGGGCTTCGGGGTGGGGGCGTGTCGGAGACGTTTGCACTCCCAGCGTAGGTTTTATTCTGCCCTCACGGGGATATGTGAACAGCGTCACATGGTCGGGAAGAGCCGCTGTCGGCGGTCGCGGATTCCAAGGGAGGCGAGGTGTCCATCACGGTCGGTGTGCCGAAGGAATCGGCGGCGGGCGA
Organism: uncultured Thermoleophilia bacterium; assembly: GCA_964615105.1. Taxonomy (GTDB): domain Bacteria; phylum Actinomycetota; class Thermoleophilia; order UBA2241; family UBA2241; genus UBA2241. The sequence continues at coordinate 3,058 of CAZTMO010000200.1, read as the reverse complement.
GACGCGCGTCGCCGTCGTGCCCGCCGTGGCCGAGAAGTACGCGGCGCTCGGCGCCGGCGTGCTGCTCGAGCGCGGCGCGGGCGAGGCCAGCTCCTATCCTGACGACGAGTTCGGCGAGAACGTCGCGCTCGTCGACGCTCATGCCGCCTTGGCCGCGGATCTCGTGCTCAAGGTGAGGCCGCCGAGCGTCGACGAGGTCGCGCGCCTGCGCGAGGGAGCGGTGACGGTCGGCCTGCTCGACCCGTACCGGGCCACCGACGCCGTCCGCGCCCTCGCCGAGCGCAAGGTCACGAGCTTCGCCCTCGAGCTGCTGCCGCGCATTACGCGGGCCCAGTCGATGGACGCGCTGACGTCGCAGGCCTCCGTCGCCGGCTACGAGGCGGTGCTGATGGCCGCGAGCTTGTCCGGGCGGTACTTCCCGATGCTGATGACCCCCGCGGGGACCATTCGGCCGGCGAAGCTGCTCGTTCTCGGGGTCGGTGTCGCCGGTCTGCAGGCGATCGCCACCGCGCGCCGCCTGGGCGCCATGGTCGAGGCGTACGACGCGCGCCAGGCGACCAAAGAGCAGGTGCACTCGCTCGGCGGGCGGTTCATCGACACCGGCATCGACGCGGAGGTCGAGGGCGGTTACGCGCGTGAGCTGACCGAGGAGGAGAAGGCGAAGGCGGCGGCGATCGTCGCCGACCACGTCGTCACCGCCGACGCGGTGGTCACCACGGCCGCCGTTCCGGGTCGGCCGGCGCCGCGGCTCATCGATGCGGCCACGGTGGCGCGCATGAAGCCCGGCGCGGTGATCGTCGACCTGGCCGCCGAGACCGGCGGCAACTGCGAGCTCACGCGCCTGGGCGAGACCGTCCACCACGGCGGCGTCATCATCCACGGCCCGGTCAACGTCCCGGCGCTGCTCCCGGTGCACGCCTCCGACCAGTACGCGCGCAACGTGTTCAACTTCATCTCCCCCTTCATCAAGGACGGAGAGCTCGCCCTGGACCGGGACGACGAGGTCCTTGCGGGCAGCGTGCTGACGCGCGACGGAGAGATCGTCAACGAAGCGGTGCGCGCCGCGATCGAAGGGGGTGCGTCATGATCGAGGGCTATGCGGCGATCTACATCTTCCTGCTCGCCGCCTTCACGGGCTACGAGGTCATCAGCCGCGTGCCCGTGATCCTGCACACCCCGCTCATGTCGGGCTCGAACTTCGTCCACGGCATCGTCGTGGTCGGCGCGATGGTAGCGCTCGGTGCGGCCGAGACGCCGGCGCAGCAGGTCATCGGTTTCGTCGCCGTGCTCCTCGGTACCGCGAACGCCGTGGGCGGCTACGCCGTCACCGAGCGCATGCTCGAGATGTTCAAGAGCAGCAAGGACCAGGCGAAGGGCGCCGGCGGCGCCGCCGCCACGAAGGGGGGCGACGATGCGCGCTGACCTGATCCAGATCAGCTACATCGCCGCGGCGCTGCTCTTCATCCTCGGTCTCAAGGGGATGAGTTCGCCGCGTACGGCGCGCACGGGCATCATCTGGGCCGGCGTCGGCATGCTCGTCGCCACGGCCATCACCTTCGCCACGCCGGGCATGGGCAACTACGTGCTCATGACGATCGCCATCGGCATCGGCGCGATCGTCGCCTGGGCCGCGGCGCAGAAGGTCCAGATGACCGACATGCCGCAGATGGTGGCCGTCTACAACGGGATGGGCGGCGGCGCGGCCGCGGCCATCGCTGCTGCCGAGTTCCTCCGCGTCCACGACCCGTCGGTCAGTGTCGCCGTCCTCGGCATCGTCGGCGCCCTGATCGGCTCGGTCGCCTTCAGCGGAAGCATGATCGCCTTCGCCAAGCTGCAGGGCTTCATCAAGAAGTCGCTCCTGTTCACCGGCCAGAACGTGTTCAACCTGCTCGTGCTCGCGACGGCCGTCGCCCTCGGCGTCGTGGTCGTCCTGCAGCACCTCGGCTACGTCGGCGGCTCGCCGCACGCCGTCCTGCTCGCCTTCTTTCTCGCCGCGCTCGCCTACGGCGTGCTCATGACGCTGCCCATCGGCGGCGCCGACATGCCCGTGGTCATCTCGCTCTACAACGCCCTGACCGGCCTCGCCGTCGGCTTCGAGGGCTACGTGCTCGGCAACGCGGCGCTGATCATCGCGGGCACGGTCGTCGGCGCCGCCGGCACCCTGCTCACGCAGCTCATGGCGAAGGCCATGAACCGCTCGATCGCCAACGTCCTCTTCGCCGGCTTCGGCGCCCAGGCCGGGCAGGAGCTGGCCGCGGTCGAAGGCTCGATGAAGGCGCTCGAGCCCGACGACGCGGCCATCACCATGGCCTACGCTCAGAAGGTCATCATCGTCCCCGGCTACGGCATGGCCGTGGGCCAAGCCCAGCACAAGGTCTGGGAGCTCGCGCAGCTCCTGCGTGACAAGGAGGTCCAGGTCAAGTTCGCAATCCATCCCGTCGCCGGCCGCATGCCCGGACACATGAACGTGCTGCTCGCCGAGGCCGGCGTGCCGTACGACATGATCTTCGACCTCGACGAGATCAATGCCGAGTTCCAGACCGCGGACGTCGCCCTCGTGATCGGCGCCAACGACGTCGTCAACCCGTCGGCGCGCGACGACCCCGCCAGCCCCATCTACGGGATGCCGATCCTCGACGTCGACAAGGCCCAGACCGTGCTCGTGATCAAGCGCGGTCGCGGGGCCGGGTTCGCCGGCATCGAGAACAAGCTGTTCTTCATGGACAACACGCGCATGGTGTTCGGCGACGCCCAGGAGGTCGCCGGCAAGCTGGTCGCGGGCGTGAAGAAGGTCTAGGAGGGCACTGATGGCAGGCGAGACGGTCCGCAGCCGCGAGGAGGCCCCCGCCGTCCCGATGGCCGGCGACGGCGTGGTCGACGTGCTCAAGCGCGTCCTCGTGGGCCCGGCCGAAGGCTGGGACGGGCACGTGATGCGGCTCTTCGAGATCGGCCCCGGCGGCCACACGCCGCGCCACAGTCACGACTGGCCGCACATCAACGTGGTCGTGGCCGGGCGCGGCGTCCTGCACGTCGACGGCGTCGACCACGAGATCGTCCA
>CAZTMO010000199.1:0-4183 GCA_964615105.1 uncultured Thermoleophilia bacterium | reverse complement strand
CCGGCGCCCGGTCGGCGAGGACCACGACCTGCACGTCGGCGTTCGAGCCGACGGCGGCCATCTCGCGTCCGATGTCGCGCGCGACCCACTTCTCCAGATCGTTGTCGCCGGCCATGTAGACCATGACGGTCCACCTGGCCTGAGGGGCCGGATCCGCCGCGGCCGGCGCGGCGACGACGGCGGTCGCCAGCAGCCAGAAGGCGAAGACGAGCGCGCCGAGACGGAACGGCGCGCGACCCGACCCAAGCCCGCGGGCGGCGCACCTCACAGCGCGGGGCGCTCTTGGGTCCTCTGCTGACATGGGCATGCGACGCCTCCTTCGGGCTGCGGGATCGCGAGCCGGCCGATCACGGGCTATCGGACCACGAGCTTGTTCGATCCCGTCACCCTCTGCGGGTTGCCGGACTCGTCCCTCGCGTGGACGAAGAACCTGTAGCTGCCGCGCGGCAGCCGGCAGACGAACGACCGCGCATGGGACACGCCGACCGCCCGCGTGCCGCAGGCCAGGGTCCTCACCAGCCGGCCGCCGCAGGCACGGATCTTGACGGTGACCGTCGCCGTGGCGCTCCTCGCGTCCTGGACGCGATACCGGAGCGTGGCTTTGGCGCCACGCCGCACCGCCGTCGCCTTCGGCGCCTGCGTCACAGGTCCGACGACGTCGACGGTGACCACGCTCCACGTCGCCCCGCCGTCCTGCGTGCGGAACATGGCCTCGCCGTCGCCCACGATCCACCCGTGGTCCGCGTCGCTGAAGCACACCGCGCTCAGATCCTGGGTCGTGCCGACGTCGACGTCCTCCCAGTGGCCGCCGCCGTCGACGGTGCGAAGGACGGTGCCGCGCGCGCCGACCGCCCACCCGTTCACCGCGTCGAGGAACTGGACGTCGCCCAGCCAGGGACAACCCGGGTCGGCGTACTGCGCCGCCCAGTTCCGGCCGGCGTCGTCCGTGTGAAGCACGACGCCGGCCCCATCGATGACGTCGCCGCCGACCGCCCAGGCGCGCTCCGCGTCCAGCGCCTGGACCTTGTAGATCACGGCGCCCGGCTGCGTCCACTGGGTCGCCCAGCTCCTGCCGCCGTCGCTCGTGTGTCTGATCACGCCCTCGCGCGTCGCGGCGTCGCCGCCCGCGACCCAGCCTCGCCGGGCGTCGGCGAAGTCGACCGACCAGAGGTCGGTGTTGGAGCGGCTGCGCGCGCCCTTCCAGCGCCGTCCTCCGTCCACGGTGCGCAGGAGGGTGTCGTTGCTTCCCGCCACCCAAGCCGAAGACGGGGAGACGGCATCCACGCCGAGCAGGAACTCGGAGGTCTTCCCCTTCTGCCACTTCCAGCTCGCCCCGCCGTCCTCGGTCCTCAGGATCACGCTGCCGTCGTAGCCCTCGCTGCCGACGGCCCACCCCCTGCGCCCGTCGATGAAGGACAGGGAGCTCACCATGTACGCGTACCACCACGCCGGGCTCTTCGCCTTCCAGCTCCGCCCGCCGTCGGCGGTGTGCAGGACGATGGCCTTGGCGTCCACGTTGTCGTAGCCGGCGGCCCACCCATGATCGACGTCGGTGAACACGATGTCGGTCAGACCGTATTCCTGGCGGTCCAGCTTCGGGTCGGGGGGCCGGCTGCGCCCCGGCCCCCCACCCTCGTTGTAAGCCTCGAGAAAGGCGTGCCACCCGATCCGCTTGCCGAAGGCCACCTGCCGTTCGTAGGCGCCGCGATACTCCCTCCACTCGGGCCCGGTCCCCCACCAGATCGACATGCCGCGAAAGTCGCGCGCGTACGAGCCGCTCCACAGAGCCATCGTCGCCGCCGCGGCGTGGTCGGCCACGGCGGCCGACAGCGATCTCAGCGTCGCGTCGGTGATGGCAGGGTCGGCGGCCAGGTGCGCGGCGACCTGCGCAAGATCGACGTGCCAGGTGTCCCAGACGTAGATGCTCTTGCGCAGGGCGGCCGCGTAACGCGGCTTGAACAGCGGCAGGTCCGCGCGCAGCCGCCCGACCCACGCCCGCAGGTCGCCCTCCGCCCGCGAGAGCCTGTCCACGTCGATGGCGGACAAGCTGGTCCAGTTGAAGCAGCGCAGCGGCTCGTAATACCGCTGCCAGGCGTCCACCGCGTCCGCCGCCACGTCGCCCGGCGGGCGCCGGGGGTCGGCGATGAGAGGCGCGAGCGCGCCGTCGTACGGGATGCCGTCCTGGTCGACCGTCTCTTCGGAGGCGACGACGTACTTCACGAGCCCCGTGAGCCCGAGCTCGTACACGACCTCGACGTCGGCCATGTTGCAGGCCTCGAGGAAGAGGACGTCGATCGGCGCGCCGGCGCGCCGCAGCGCCCGGCGCAGCGCGGGCATCGTGATGCGGGCGTCGTCCGCGTTGAAGTCCCGGGAGATGTACCGCCAACCGTAACCGTGGTCCCAGAGGCCCACGGCGTAATGCTCCGCGGGGTAGCGCAGCCGCACTTGCTTCAGGAACCATTCGAGGGTCTCGCCCGACCCGAAGCTCCGCTCACCCCACTTCGCAACGACACGCCTCGTGCCGCCAGAGACCTGCACCAGCCACGTGCCGCCGGCGCCGGGCCTGTCGACCATCGCGACGACGTTGACGTCGTCGCTCGCCGGCAGGGCCTTCAAGGCCGGCAGGGTGAATCGCGGCCACGTGTACGCGAGGTCGTTGTCGCCGTTCACGAAGAGGGCGAACGTCCAGGCAGCCGTGCGCACGCCCTGTGCCCGGCCGCCGGACGAGGATCCACTGAGGGGAAGGTCGTGCGTCTGCGCGCAGGCAGGGGTGGCGGCGAGCGTCGAGCTTCCCGACGCGCCGAGAGCGGCGAAGAGGCTGGCGACAAGCAGGGCGAGGGTCGGCCTCGTCAGGATGCGCCCCTTACCTGCACCGGCAGACACGACCCACCCCCGCGCCAAGGACCGTTCGCGGCCATGCTAACAGACGCCCCCCCGTGACGTCGTCGGGCCTCGGAGACGTCGGCGGCGCTGGCCTGGGAACGCACCGTGGGCGCCGCCGCCGCCGGCGTCTGCGCCTACGGCGACAGAAGCAGCGTCACGCGCTCGACCGTCTTGCCGAAGAAGTGGTAGCCGGAACCGCCTTCGGCGAGCAGCTCAAGCAGCTCGTCGGCGGCCAGCACGCGCGTGCCGCCGAGGGCCGTGACGCCGCGCCGGGCGAAGGGTTCGGCGAGCAGCGTAGCCGTCGGACCGATCACCGCCGCCTGGGCGCCCGGCCGCAGGAGGCGCAGAAGGCCGTCGAGCGTGCCGTTCACCAGAGTCGTGCCGGTGGTGATGAGAACCTCGGCCTCGGGCACGATCTCCGCTGCCCGTTCGCTCGGGACATAGAACTGCATCTCCTCGGGTCTGAGCGTCGCCGGGTCCATCTCCAGCACGTGAAACGGCTGGCCGCGGCGGCGGAGCTCCCGCATGTACGGCGGAAAGGCGCCCACCAGCGCGACGCGCGCGCCAGGCGGGATCGAGAGCGCGTCGAAGGCGTCGCCTTCGCGTACCGCGACTCCGCCCGGCACACCGTCGCGCCGCCACAGCGTCTCGGCGAGCGCGTTGAGCGCCGCGATGGCCAGGGTGCGGCGCAGATCCTGTGGGCGATGGAGATCGTCGAGCACCTGGAAAGCACGGCGACCGGCGATCTTGCCGGGGATCGGCATGGCCTTCGCCGAGCTCGGGCAGCACACGGCCTCGGGCAAGCTCTTGATCGGCGTCGCGCACAGACCGCCGGCGCCGTTGGAGAGCTTGACACCGGTGAAGAAGATGCCGAACACGGCGCGTTCGACGGTCAACGACCCTGCTTCGGCGCCGAGGCGCTCGATGACCGTCGCGTGCAGATCGGCGAGCAGGCTGGCGGAAGTCGAGGTCAGGGGGTCCACGCGGAGATCGGCGGCCTTCGCCGGGTCGACAAGATATCCCTATGAAGATGCTCGTCCATTTGATGCCTGATGATGTCTGAGATCGCTGGACACGTGGCACGCAAAGCAAGGATACCGCGAAGCGCGACGCGTTTGGGCGCGGGGGCGGGGGAGCGCGCTGCGCTCCCCCGCCCCGGGGCCTCCTCCGGTCAGGGTGCGGTCCGGGCGGTCCGTCCCGGTCCGCGCCCCGCCGCCGTCAGCGCACGAGCAGCTTGTTGCTCGCCGCCTTGAGCTGCGTGTTGCCGGCCAGGTCGGTGGCGTAGACGGAGAAGCGGTAG
>CAZTMO010000198.1:0-4183 GCA_964615105.1 uncultured Thermoleophilia bacterium | reverse complement strand
CCGACAAGGCCCTGCGCCGCATCGTCGCCGAACTCGGCGCCCTCGGGTACGACAGCGACGACTCCATCGCCAAGGTCAGCATCGTCGGCGCCGGCATGCGCACCCATCCGGGCGTGGCGGCGACCATGTTCAAGTCGCTCGCCGACCTCGGCATCAACCTCGACATGATCAGCACCTCGCCGATCAAGATCTCGTGCGTGATCGACAAGGCGCGCGTCGACGAGGCCGTGCGCGAGCTGCACACCGTCTTCGGCCTCGACGACGACAGCGTGTACCCCGAGACCGCAGACAGGGAGAAGCGTTCATGAGCGCCCGCGAATACACCGTCGCCATCGCCGGCGCGACCGGCGTCGTCGGCGGCACCGTCCGGACCATTCTCGAAGAGCGCGACTTCCCGGTCGCCGAGCTGCGCGCCCTGGCGAGCGAGCGCTCCGAAGGGCGGCGTCTGCCGTTCAAGGGCGACGAGGTCGAGGTGCGCCGGCTCGGCGCCGACGCCTTCGCCGGCGTCGACCTCGCCTTCTTCGCCGCCGGCGGCGACGTCAGCCGCGAGTTCGTCGCCGCCGCCGTCGACGCCGGGGCGATCGTCGTCGACAAGTCGAGCGCCTTCCGCGGCGACCCGGAGGTGCCGCTCGTCGTCCCCGAGGTCAACCCCGAGCACCTCGACGCGCACAAGGGCCTCATCGCCACACCGAACTGCTCGACCATCCAGATGGTCGTCGCCCTCAAGCCGATCTACGACGCCGCCGGCATCGAGCGCGTCGTCGTGAGCACCTACCAGTCGGTGTCGGGCAGCGGTCAGGGCGGCATCGCCGCCCTCGACGCACAGGCGCACGCCTGGGCAGCCGGCGACGAGCCGACGCAGCAGTTCTATCCCCACCAGATCGCCTTCAACCTGCTGCCGCACATCGACAGCTTCCTGCCCTCCGGCTGCACCAAAGAAGAGCAGAAGATGGTCGACGAGACGGTCAAGATCTTCGCCGACCCGGGGCTCAGGGTGACGGCGACGTGTGTGCGCGTACCGGTGTTCGGCGCCCACAGCGAGGCGGTCAACGTGCAGACGAAGCGCAAGCTGGGCGCCGAGGAGGCGCGCGTCCTGCTCGCCGCCGCACCCGGTATCGAGGTCGTCGACGAGCCGGCAGAGACCACCTACCCCATGCCGCTGCTCGCCGAGGGCAAGGACCCGGTGTACGTGGGGCGCATCCGCGAAGACGCGACCATCGCCAACGGTCTCGACCTGTGGGTGGTCGCCGACAACCTGCGCAAGGGCGCCGCGCTGAACGCCGTGCAGATCGCCGAAGAACTGGTCCGCCGCGGCCTCCTCTGAGCAAGAGCGCGGGTATACTCAGCGCGCATGGGCCTCGACATCCGCATCAACCTGCCCAAGCCGGGTCAGGCCGAGACGTACGACGTCGTGATCGTGGGCGCAGGCCCTGCCGGCCTCACGGCCGGCATCTACTGCGCCCGCGGGCGCCGCTCGACGGTGATCCTCGAGCGCAACATGGCCGGCGGCCAGATCGCCCTGACCGAGCTGGTCGAGAACTACCCCGGCTTTCCCGAAGGCATCTCCGGGTTCGACCTCGCCGACAAGATGAAGCGCCAGGCGGCGCAGTTCGGCGCCGAGTTGCGCGAGATCACCACCGTCGCCTCGCTGCAACCCGAACCCGACGGCTGCTTCAGCATCACGACCGACCAGGAGCATCTCAAGGCACGGGCCCTGATCCTCGCCCCCGGGGTCGAGGCGAAGCGCTCGGGCATCCCCGGCGAGGCCGAGTTCGTCGGGCGGGGCGTCTCGTGGTGCGCCACCTGTGACGGCGCCCTCTACAAGGAGCGTACGGTCGCCGTCATCGGGGGCGGCGATTCCGCCGTCGAGGAGGGCATGTTCCTCACCAAGTTCGCCGAGAAGGTGTACCTCGTGCACCGCCGCGACGAGCTGCGCGCCGTCGAGATCGCCCAGGAGCGCGCCTTCGCGAACCCCAAGATGGAGTTCGTCTGGGACTCGGTCCCGCGGCGCATCGCCGGCGACCAGATGGTCGAGGCCCTCGACGTGCAGAACGTCAAGACCCAGGAGGTCCGGACGCTGCCCGTCAGCGGGGTCTTCTTCTACATCGGCCAGGTGCCGAACACGGCCTTCCTGCAGGGCGTCGTGCGGCGCGACGAGGCCGGCTACATCGTCACCGACGATCTCATGCGCACCTCGCTCCGCGGCGTGTTCGCCTGCGGCGACGCGCGCAGCAACCCCCTGAAGCAGATCGCGATGGCCGTCGGCGACGGCGCCCTGGCGGCCGTCCAGGCGCAACGGTACCTCGACGAGCTCGAGTGCCCGCTGCCGGGCGGCGGCGAGCATCGCCCCGCCTGGGGCGGGCCTGCGAATCCCGGCGACGAGCCGGCGCCCACCACTCCGGACGGCGCCGTCACCCCCTGACGCACGACGAGAGGAGCGCGAGGTGGAGCCTGTCACGCAGGACGACTTCGAGGACGTGGTGGTCCGCGCCCCCGGTAAGGTCCTGGTCGACTTCTGGGCCGAGTGGTGCGGGCCGTGCCGCATGGTCGGCCCGGTCCTCGACGAGATGGCCGACGACTACCCCGATGTCACGTTCGTGAAGCTGAACGTCGACGAGGCTCCCGCCGTCGCGCAGCAGTACGGCGTCATGAACATCCCGACGATCCTCGCCTTCGACGGCGGCGAGCTCAAGCAGCGCATCGTCGGCGCCATGCCCAAGGCGAAGCTGGTCGCGGAGCTCGGAGGGTTCCTGGGCTGAGAGGCGCGGGGTGCGGCGTTAAGGACGCCGCGCGAGGTTCGCGATGCACGGCGTCGTCCCGCGGCGCGCGCGGCTCGCGATGCACGGCGTCGTCCCGCGGCGCGCGCCGTCTCCGTCAGCGTTCGAGACGCAGCGCGGTCACGTCGTAGCTGAACGACACGAGGTCGTCGGCGAACGCGACGTCGAGCCGCTCCTGGGACGCAGGCTCCATCTCGCGCAGACGGCGTCGCACCTCCTCGGCCCGCGACGCCGGCACGGCCGCCGCCTGTAGCCAGTACTCGAGGTCGACGGTGCGGCGCTCGGTGCGGCGCTCGGCGACCTTCAGGCCCGCCTCGGTGGCGAGCGCCGCGAGCCGTTCGCTCGAGAGCAGGCGTCGGCAGGCGGGCTCGCGAAGCCGCACGAGCTCGCTCAGGGCCGCGTCGGTGGCCTCGTCGACGACGACGTCGACGAGGACCACGCGGCCCCCACGGCTCATGACCCGCGCCATCTCGAAGAGGGCGACCGCGGGGTCCGGCAACCGGCGCAGGGCATCCTGACAGACGACGAGGCCGAAGGCGCCGTCGGCGAACGGCAGTACGGCGAGGTCGGCGAGGTGAAAGGCGACGTTGGTCAGAGCCAGCTCGGAGGCGAGGCGCCGCGCCTCGTCGATCGAGTCCGGGAGATCGTCGACCGCCTCCACGAGACGGACGTTCGACGCCAGCGCGAGCGCGCCCACTCCGACACCGCAGGCGTAGTCGAGCACGGTGTCGTGGCGCGAGGGCCGCGCCAGTTCGAAGAGCAGGTCGGTCGATGCGTCGCGAAAGCCGTCCACGCTCCCTCCCTTCGCGTGACATGAAGGTTGTCGGCCACTTCCGGCGGGACTTGAGCGCCGTCCCGGCGCCTCGCGCCCGCCCTGTCCTCCCGTTCGCGCGCCGCTTGCGCCACGCGCCTGCCTCGTCCTCCCGTTCGCGTGACGCCGACGCCTTGCGTCCGCGCGCCTCAGCCGTACGGGGTCGTGAAGATAGTACCCGTCGCCGAGAGACCGATGCCGAACACCTGACCCTCGACCTTGGCCGTGCCGGTGTGGTCGCCGGCGGCCGGGCCGAAGGCGAGGCCGCCGGCCAGGGTCTCGGCCTTGACGTAGGCCTCGTGACGCCGGAGCACCGCGGCGAGATCACCGGGCAGCTCCAGCGTCAGGTCGATCGTGTCCTCGATGCGCAGACCGGCGTCCTTGCGCGCGAGCTGCACGGCGTGCACGACCTCGCGCACGAGGCCCTCCTCGCGCAGCGCGTCGTCGAGCGCCGTGCGCAGCGCGACCACGCGGCCGCCGTCGCTCTCGACCTGGTAACCCTCGGGCGAGCCGGTCTCGACGAGGAGGTCGTCCTCGGCGAGCCGCAGCTCACTTCCGTCGGCGAGCGCGAGCGACACGCCGCCTTCGCCGGCGC
>CAZTMO010000197.1:0-4193 GCA_964615105.1 uncultured Thermoleophilia bacterium | reverse complement strand
CGCTCGAGCCACTCACGGACCTCCTTGAGCAGCGAGCCGAGGTAGAAGGGCGCGCCGACGACGACGGCGTCATAGCCGTCGTCCGGGCGCGCCTCCTTCACGGGCTTCACCTCGACCGCCAGTCCGCGCTTGCCCAGCCGCTCGGCGATCGCCTCCGCCACCTCCGCCGTCGAGCCGTATCTCGTCGCGTATGCCACCAGCACCCGGCCGGCGTCGTCCTCATGCCTCGTCATCGTGCCCATCCCTCTCACATCGCTCGTTCGTCGCGTCCGCTGTGTGCAGCAGCCGCCGGATCGCGTCCATGAGGTACTCCTCCGCGCAGCCCTCCGAATCTGCCTCGAGCATCCGCACGGCCTCGGTGCCCATCGCCACGATGAAGAGGGCCGTGGCCTCGCAGTCGACCACATCGAACTCGCCCGCCGTGACGCCCTCCACCAGCAGGTCGCACAGCATCGGCGCGAAGACCTTGTCGTTGACCTGCGCCGTGATCTCCGGGGCCACGTCCATGTCGACGCGAGACTCCGAGCCGTAGAACGAGCGCGCGTCGGCCAGAGCGACACCGACCGCCTGCTGGATGCGCCCCAACGCCGTCGCGTCTGTCAAGAGCGACTCGACCCGGGCGCGCTGCCCCTTCGCCCACAGCTCGATGCCGTACCGCAGCAAGTCGTTCTTGCTGCCGAAGTGCTGGTAGATCGTCTTCTTCGAGACGTGCAGCGCGCGCGCCACATCCTCGACCGCCGTGCGCCTCAAGCCGTGCCGGCAGACGAGTTCCATGAACGTCGCCGCGATCTCGTCCTTGGTGGCCGGCATCTGGCGCCCTCCTCGCCGGGGGTTTGACGATACGCAGAAACGATACGCGTCTTCGCGTTTATCCTACGAGTCGTCCCCGCTGCTGTCAACTGGCGCGGCGACGCCGGCCCTCGCCTTCCGATCCAGCCTCCATGCGCCCGGTGTGCCGTGACCCTCCCGGCGACCGCCGGGGGCGGCCATGACGAAGAAGAGCGCGGCACCGAAGCGGGCGCAGCCGATGACGGCGCGCCCGACCAGCCGAACCCTCGCACCGGCCCACGCGTCCCAGCAGATGCAGCCGCCGACCAGGCGGCCCCGAGCGCCGATCCAAGGAGGTCGTCATGCGCCGCGTCATCATCGTCCTTGTCCTCGTCGCCGTCGCGGCCGCGGGCGCCGTCGCCGCGTACCTCCTGACGCGGTCCGACCAGGCCGCGGCAAGCCCGCCGCGACCCGCGCGGGGCAGTGCCGACCCCGGGTCGGCGGCCGCCCGCGCCCTGGTCCGGCCGTTGAACACCTTCGGCCTCGAGTTGCTGCGCCGCCAGGCCGCGTCGTCACCCGACGGTAACGTCGTCGTCTCGCCCGTCTCGCTGCACGCCGTTCTCGCGATGGCGCTCAACGGCGCCGAGGGCGCGACCGCTCGCGAGATGCGCGACGCCCTGGCTCTCGGCGACCTCGACCTCGCGGCGATGGACCAGGGCTGGGCCGACCTCATCTGGCTCGCGCAGGCGGGCGAGAAGCCCGAGATCCGCATCGCCGACTCGCTGTGGCTGCGCGAAGGCGTGCCCTTCAGGCCGGCCTTTCTCCATGCGAACCGCGACTACTTCGACGCCGAGACCCGGGAGCTGCCGTCCGACTCGGGCGAGGCCGCGGCGGCGATCAACGAATGGGTCGAGCGGCAGACGGCGGGCCGCATCAAGGACATCGTCACGCCGGACGCGTTCAGCGAGGCGACGATCCTCGCCCTCTTCAACACCGTCCACCTCAAGGTGAAGTGGGAGCACTTCGACGAGGGCGACACGACGACCGACACGTTCACCCTCGCCGACGGCGAGACCCGCGGGGTCGAGATGATGAACGCCCGCGAGCTCGAGGCTCCGGTGCTGCTGACGGACCGCTTCGACGCCGTGGCGCTGAGCACCGACGGTCCGGTGACCGTGTGGGTCGTGGTGCCGGCAGACGGGGTCGCCGCAGAGGACCTTCTGGACGAGATGGATGCGCGGCAGCTGGAGGCTCTGGGTCGCGACGCACGCGTCGCGACCGGCAGCCTCGCCCTGCCGCGCTTCACGACCGAGTACGAGGCCCAGGACCTGAAGGAGACCCTGACCGCGATGGGCATGGCACGCGCCTTCGCGCCCGACGCCGCCGAGTTCTCCGGCATCGCCGACGTCGCTCCCGACCGCATCTTCATCTCCGAGGTCGTGCAGAAGACGTTCGTCGAGTTCAACGAGGCCGGAGTCGAGGCGGCGGCGGCGTCCGGCGCGATCATGGAGGCAAGTGGGATGCCGCTGCAGGACTTCGACATCCGCGCCGACCGCCCGTTCCTCTTCGTGCTCACCGAGAAGGCGACCGGCGCGCCGCTCTTCATGGGCCTCGTCCGCGACCCCGGCTGAGCACGGCGCCGGCGACACGTCCTTCTGGCTGCTCGTCGCCCTGTGGGGCTCGTTCCTCGGCGGCTACGTGTACAACGCGCTGCGGCACTGAGCGCTCAGGCGCGCCTCTCGAGCTCGAGCAGAGCGCGCTTGCGTTCCACGCCGCCGGCGTACCCCGTGAGCGAGCCGTCGGAGCCGATCACGCGGTGGCAGGGCACGACGATCGACAAGGGGTTCTGCCCGTTGGCGCGACCGACCGCCCTGACGGCGGTCGGTCGCCCGACGCGGCGCGCGATGTCGGCGTACGAGCGCGTCTCGCCGTACGGTATCTCGCGCAGGGCCGCCCACACAGCAGTCTGGAAGGACGTGCCGCGCGACCGCAGCGGAAGGTCGAACTCGCGCAGCTCGCCGGAGAAGTAGGCGGCGAGCTGGCAAGCGGCATCGTCGAGGACACGCTCAGCGGCCGGCGAGCGATGCCCGGCGCCGTCGTCGGTGGCGGCGGAAGGCGCGCCGAAGTCGAGCGCGATGAGGGCGTCGCCCTCGGCGGTCATGGTGATCGGACCGAGCGGCGAGTCCACGACCCGCGTCACACGCCGTGGAGCGCCGGCCTCACTGCGCCTGCCGTCACCTCCGATGTCGGCCATGTGCATACCCGAGAGGCCATCCATGAGGTCCTCCTCCGCTCGTGGATCCTGCAATGATGCCGCGCTCAGCGTGACGAGACTCGCGGGTTTCGGCCAGAGTCGGCGCGGTCATCCACGACCCGGGCCGGCCGGTCGTCTCCCACAGGTCCCGGCCGAAACCCGCCAGTCCCAGCGCTTCCGGCATCTATACTCATTCCTCATGATGCCCGACCGCGAGACCTGTCTGCGCATCTGCTCCAGTGGCGACGCGCGCTTTGACGGCTGGTTCTACGTCGCCGTCTCGTCGACCGGCATCTACTGCCGCCCCAGCTGCCCCGCGCCGATGCCGAAGCTCAGCAACATGACCTTCTACCCCACGGCGGCGGCGGCGCAAGAGGCCGGCTACCGCGCCTGTCTGCGCTGCCGGCCCGATGCGACGCCGGGTTCACCACAGTGGAACCTGCGCGCCGACGCAGCCGCGCGCGCCATGCGCCTGATCGCCGACGGCGTGGTCGACCGCGAAGGCGTGGACGGCCTGGCGCGCCGGCTTGCCTACAGCCCGCGTCAGTTGCGCCGACTGCTGCGCGCGGAGCTCGGCGCCGGTCCCCTCGGGCTCGCGCGCGCGCAACGCGCTCACACTGCGCGGCTGCTGATCGAGACCACGTCCGTCCCCTTCGCCGACGTCGCCTTCGCCGCGGGCTTCGCCAGCGTCCGCCAGTTCAACGCCACGGTGCGCAAGGTGTTCGCGCTCACCCCTCGCGAGATGCGCTACAGGGCCCGAAAGCGCCGCCGGCCTCCCGCCGGCGAGCGCGCTCACGCAAACCCCACCGGGAGCGGCACACTGGGCGCCATCCCCCTGCGTCTTCCGCTTCGTCTTCCGTTCGACGCCGCCGGCCTGCTTGGCTTCTTCGCCGAACGCGCGGTGACGGGGCTGGAAGAGGTGGACGACTCCACGTACCGCCGCACGCTACGCCTCATCCACGGCAGCGCGGTCATTGAACTCACACCCGCGGCGGAGCACATCGACGCAGTCATCAGGCTGGGCGACCTGCGCGACCTGGGGTCGGCCGTCACCCGTTGTCGCTCCCTGTTCGACCTCGACGCCGACCCCGTCGCCGTCGACGACACGCTGGGACGCGATGCGCTGCTCGCCCCGCTCGTCCGCCGCACCCCGGGGCGCCGGGTACCCGGC
>CAZTMO010000196.1:0-4194 GCA_964615105.1 uncultured Thermoleophilia bacterium | reverse complement strand
CCGGGGCCGGCCGGCGAGGCGGCGGCCGCCTGGTGCGTCGCGCACAACGCCGCGCTCGGCCTCCCACGCGCCGGCGTCGAAGACTTGGGCAGAGGCGCGGGGCGCCTCGTCGCGGGTGAGCCGCCCGCCGACGACGCATCCATCGATCACGAGGGCGCGTACGTACCGCTGCAGACCGCGACGAGCACCTACGGCGTGCTGCACGTCGGCGCCGCCGGGGCGTCGCACCGGCCCGAGGCCTTCGTCGCCCTGCTCGCCTCGCTGGCCAACCTCATGGCGGCCTTTCTCGAGCGCCAGCGCTTGCAGGCCGCGGTCACCAGCGCCGAGGCCGAGCGCGAGGCCGACGTCCTCAAGGCCTCGCTGCTCTCGTCGGTCTCCCACGAGCTCAAGACGCCGCTCGCCGCGCTCACCGCGACGGTGAGCAACCTGCTCGCGACCGACACGCAGTGGGACGAGGCCCGGGCGCGAGCCGAGCTCGAGGCCATCGTCGCCGACGTCACGCGCCTGAACAACGGCGTCACCTCGCTCCTCGACCTGTCGCGCCTCGAGGGCGGCGCCTGGGAGCCTCACCGCGATGAGTACGACCTCGACGACCTCGTCGACACCGCGCTCGACACGATCCCCGCCGGCTCTCGCCAGCGCGTGCGGCTCGCGATCCCCGACGACCTGCGCCCCGTCTCCGTCGACTTCGAGCAATGGGTGCGCGTGCTGCGTAACATCATCGAGAACGCCCTCGTGTACTCGCCGGCCGGCACCGCGGTCGCCGTCGCGGCGGCCGACCTCGGCGACCGAGTAGAGATGTGGGTCGAGGACGCGGGTCCCGGGGTCCCGCCGGAGGAACGCGAGCGCGTCTTCGAGAAGTTCTACCGGGGGCGGCGGATGACGGGGGTCGCCCCGTCGGGCACCGGCCTCGGCCTCGCCATCGCCCGGGAGATCGTCGCCGCCCATGGCGGGACGATCGGCGTCACCTCAGCCGCCGCCGGCGGGGCCCGCTTCGAGATCTCGCTGCCGGTGGCCGGCGGCGCGAGGGCGACCGGGGAGGGACCCGCGTGAACGCGATTCCGGAGAGGCCCGTCCACGTCCTCGTGGTCGACGACGAGGAGCAGATCCGCCGCGCCCTGCGCTCGATCCTCCGCACCCGCGGCTATAGGGTGACGGAGGCGGCGACCGGCGAAGCGGCGCTCGTCGCCGCCATCGACGACCCTCCCGATCTCGTGATCCTCGACCTGATGTTGCCCGACATGGACGGGATCGAGGTGTGCCGCGAGCTGCGTACGTGGCTCGCGGCCCCGATCCTCGTCCTCTCGGTGCGCTCTGGCGAGGCCGACAAGGTGCGCGCTCTGGACGAGGGCGCCGACGACTACCTGACGAAGCCCTTTTCGGCCGGCGAGCTGCTCGCCCGACTGCGCGCCTTACTGCGTCGCGTCGTCACGCAGTACGCGCCGCCGCCGGTCGTGACGGCGGGCGAGCTCACGGTCGACGTCGCCCGCCGCATCGTGACCCTCGCAGGGAAGCGCGTCACCCTCACTCCCACCGAGTTCGACATCCTCGCCCTGCTGGCGCGTAACGCCGACTGCGTGGTCACGCAGAAGGCGATCCTCGAGCAGATCTGGGGCCCGGAGTGGGCGGAGGACCGCCAGACGCTCCGCGCCCACGTGAGCAACCTGCGGCGGAAGATCGAGATAGGGCCGGGGAAGCGACGCTACGTACTGACGGAGCCGGGCGTCGGCTTCCGCTTCTCGACGGGCGAGGCCGGGACCGGCCGCTGAGACACGCGCTCGCGCAGGGACGCGAGGAACGCGATCGCCGCAGGCGGCCGCGACCGGTCACGGCCGGGGTCCGTCAGGTGGTCCACGACACGCACTCCAGCCGCGACGATGGCGAAGAACACGACGACGATGAGCACGTTGAACTCACCGATGAGCATCGCTTGCCACCCGCCTTCCGGTCGTTCGGTCGCGTGAACCCGTCCAACGTAGCGCGCCGCACGCAAAGAGCCTGTGAAGGCGAGGCCGCGACGTGTCAAGGATGTGTGAAGGAGCGACGCGGCCGGCGCCGCGCCGTCACGAATCGAAGCCGAGCCCGAAACGGTCGAGCAGCCGCAGCCACGGGCCGCGCTCGCCCGTCGCATCGGCCCGTGCGATCGCACGCCGCGTCGCCTGGATGGCGGCGTAGCGCGCCGGCTCGGGCGGGAACGGCGTCGGTCGCGAGCGCACGAAGCGCAGTGCAGTGACAGGACTTCCCCCGGCGAGCAGGTCGAGCATCGTCGCCGCTCCGAAGCGCGACTCGGCCACGCCCATACCGGTATACCCCAAAGCGTACGCGACCCTGCCGCCAAGGGCGGTCCCGAAAAAGGCGCAGAACCGCGAACAGGTGTCGATCACGCCGCCCCAGGCGTGGGTGAAACGTACGCCCTCGAGCTGGGGGAAGGTCGCGAAGAAGTGACCGGCGAGCCTGACGAAGACGTCGGGGCTCGCGTCGAGGGCGGCGTCGATGCGGCTGCCGTAGTGGTAGACGGCATCGTAACCGCCCCAGAGGATGCGCTCGTCACTGGTGAGCCGGTAGTAGTGGAACTGGTTGCCGGCGTCGGCGATGCCCTGACGCCGGCTCCAGCCGATCGCGGCACGCTGTCGGGCGTCGAGGGGCTCAGTCATGAGGGCGTAGTCGTACACCGGCACGATCGAGAGGCGGAGCCGCTTGAGAAGCGGGGGGAAGGCGTTGGTACCGAGGGCGACGCGGGCGGCGCTCACGCTGGCGGCGGGGGTGCGCAGTCGCACCCGCCGCCCGTCGCGCTCGAGGTCGAGGACGGGCGTGCCTTCGGAGAGCCGCACGCCCGCCTCGAGACAGGCGCATCGCAACCCCCAGGCGAGCCGCGCCGGGTCGCACATCGCGCAGCCGTCGCGGTCCCAGAACCCGCCGAGATAGAGCGGCGACTTGATCTCGGCGCGCAGATCCTCCCCGTCGATGAAGACGGCGTCGTAGCCGTTTCGGGCGAGAAGCTCGGCCTCTTCACGGCAATCGTCTATCTGCCACGGCTCCACCGCGGCGATCAGCTCGCCGGTCCGCTCCCAGTCGCAGTCGATCCCGTACCTCGCCATCGCCTGCTCGATCGCGGTCAGGTTGGCGAGGCCGAGCCGATCGAGCTCGACGATCTCGTCCGGGAACCGGTCCGCCCCGTTGCGGGCGCCGTGCGTGAGCGTCGCCATGGCGAACCCGCCGTTGCGGCCCGATGCGGCCCAACTGACGCGGCCTGCCTCGAGTACGAGCACGTCTGTCGCGGCGTCCCGTTCCTTGGCGAGCAGAGCCGTCCAGAGCCCCGTGAAGCCGCCTCCCACGACGGCCAGATCGCAGGTCGTGGCGCCGGAGAGCGGCGGAGCCGGGTCCGGCGCTTCGGGGCGGTCGAGCCAGTAAGGGACGTTCACGACGTCCCGAAGCGAAGCGGCGACTGTCGATCCTGCCGGGGTGTTGCGCCCCCACACGTCGGCGGTCTTCATGAGCCTCCTGTCGTCGGTCCCGGGGCTTGGCGCCGTTCTCGTCGGTCCCGAGACTTGGCGCCGTTCTCGTCGGTCCCGGGACCGTGCGGCCGGGCGTCGCCCGAGGTCCTCGCGCTCCTTCGAGACCTCGGACGAGGCCCTCAGCCCCCGGCGATCAGCGCCTCGGCACGCGCCAGCTGCTCGCGCACGCGCTCGGGGGCGGAACCCCCGGCGAGCGCCTTGCGCGCCAGCGAGGCGCGTGGGTCGAGCGCGGCTGCGTAATCATCATCGAACGCCGGGCTGATGCGGCGCAACTCCTCGAGCGAGACGCCGTCGAGCCCCACGCCGCGCTCGACGCACGCCCGCACCAGCGCGCCGGTGAGGTGATGCGCCTCGCGGAACGGGACGCCCTTGCCCGCCAGGTAGTCGGCGACGTCCGTCGCCTGGAGGAAGCTGTCGCAGGCGGCCGCCATCCGTCCGGGGTCGAACTCGACCTGGTCGACGAGCCCCGTGGCGACGGGCAGCAGGTCGTCGAGGCAGTCGACGGCGTCGAAGAGATAGCGCTTGTCCTCGCGCAGGTCGGTGTTGTAGGCGAGGGGTAGGCCGTGAAGGACGCCGAGCAGGCCGGCGAGGTCGGCGGCCAGCCGCGGAGCGGCGGCCCGCATCAGCTCGCCGGCGTCGGGGTTCCGCTTCTGCGGCATGATGCTCGACCCGCCGCTGA
>CAZTMO010000195.1:0-4195 GCA_964615105.1 uncultured Thermoleophilia bacterium | reverse complement strand
GCACTCGCGGGATCGCCGGCGAAGGACGCCCCGCTTGTCACATCGCAACAGGAGGCTGTCGCGCCTGGCGGCGGAGAGACGATCGCGCCGCCCCCCGGAGCCCTCGCCGACAGCGGAAGTCCGGGCGCGGGCGCGCGTGTGTCGCTCGCGCGCGCCGAGATCGCCCGCGCCCTTGAGGTCGTCGGTGCGGTCGTGACAGCGCGCCCGGAGGAGCTTGAGCCCGAGCGCTGGATCGCCTTCGCCCGTGCGCTCGGCGCACTGCCGCCGTCATGAGAGACTGAGTACCTCATGGCTCCCGAGCACGACGACACCCTCGCTACGGTCGAGGTCGCGGCCCCCGCCAAAGTCAACCTGGCGCTGCTCGTCGGGCCGCTGCGGCCCGACGGCTTTCACGAGCTCGCCTCGTTGATGGTGCCGGTGACCCTCGGCGACCTCGTCGTCGTGCGCCGGACGCCGGGCGAAGACCTGACCGTCGAGTGCGCCGTGTGCCCGGGCGAGCAGAACCTGGCCGGGCGCATGGTGCGTGAGCTGGAGGCGCGCCTCGAACGCCGTTTCGAGGTCGCCGTGCGGATACGCAAGCAGATCCCCACCGGCGCCGGGTTAGGCGGCGGCAGCTCGGATGCGGCGGCGACGCTCGTCGCGCTCGAGCGGCTCTTCGGCCTCGACCTGCCGCCGCGCCTGCGCCATGAGGCCGCCACCGCCGTCGGGTCGGACGTCCCGTTCTTTCTCTGGCCCGGGCCGCAGCTCGCCATGGGCAAGGGGCAACTGCTCAAGGACGTGCGGCTCGCGGCCCCGCTCAGTCTCGTGATCGCCGTGCCCGAGACGTCGCTCTCGACGGCGACCGTCTACGGCTGGCGCGACGAGGACGCACGGGTCACGCTGGCGGACTTCGTCCCTGAGACACGGATGCTCTCAAGCCGGATCAGCGCTGCCCATACGCTGCACGACATCGCGGCTCTGGTGCGGAACGATCTCGAGGCGAGCGTGGTCGCGCGCCGGCCGGAGGTCGGCGCCCTGCGCGACCGACTGCTCGCCGAGGGCGCCCTCGCGGCGGCGATGACGGGCAGCGGCGGGGCCGTCTTCGGCCTGTTCGCCGGCGTCGAGGCCGCGAGCCGCGCGCGGGCGCGGCTGCTCGCGGTCCCCGGCGAGGTCGTGCGCGAGGCGATCGCTGGTGCCAGTGCGGACGAGCTGGATGCCACCGCCGGCCTGCCTGCCGGCCGCGTCTTCTGCGTCACGGACCTCCAAGCGACCTCCGAAGAGGGGTGATACGGCGGGCGCGTGACGCCTCTGTGCTCCCGCGGCGCGTCTGCGCCGTCGTTGCCGGCCGCTTGACCAGCGCTCGGGCGGGCTGGTATACACAGCGCCGACGGCGACCGACGCGCCGCTCCCCGCCGGGACGGTGCGTTCTTGAGGGGGTGTGATAGCTGACCTGGCGGCAGTCGGTCGGTTGTCACGCGCTCCACGGCATCGTCTTCTCGCCCTCGCGCTGATCCACCCGACCCGTCTTGCCCGTTCCGCCTGCCCTACCGTCCGTCGTCCGACTGGCGCGTCGCGTCCGACGACGGGTCGTCCGGCCGGTCGAGGCACGCCACACGCTCCGGAGAGGTGCAGATGCGCACTGTTGGGATCCGCAGGGAGGACAAGGACGCCTGGGAGGCCCGCGTCCCGCTCGTCCCCGAACACGTCAAGGGCCTCGTCGCGCGCGGTCAGGCGACCGTCAAGGCGCAGCCGTCGGCGCAACGCGTCTTCACCGACGACGAGTTCGCAAGCGTGGGCGCCGCCGTCACCGAGGACCTCGACGACTGCGACATCGTCCTCGCCGTCAAAGAGATCCCCGAGGCGTTCTTCCGCGCCGGCAAGACGTACGTCTTTTTCTCGCACACGATCAAGGGGCAGCCGTACAACATGGCGATGCTGCGCCGCATGATGGAGCTCGGCTGCCAGTTGCTCGACTACGAGCGCATCGTCGACGAGCGCGACGCGCGGCTGATCTCGTTCTCGCGTTTCGCCGGGATCGCCGGCGCCGTCGACACGCTTTGGGCGCTCGGTCGCCGGCTCGAGTGGGAGGGGCTTGCTCCGAACCCGTTCGCCGAGCTGGGGCAGACGCACGCCTACGGCGCGGTCGACGCGGCGCTGGCCGCGGTCGCCTCCTGCGGGGAGCGCCTCGCCGCCGCGGGCGTCGCCGAGGCGCTCCGCCCGCTGGTGATCGGCATCACCGGGTACGGCCGCGTCGCGCGCGGCGCCCAGGAGGTCGTCGACGCGCTCGACCCTGTCGAGGTCGCGCCGGACGACCTCGCGGGGCTCGTCGCCGGTCCGCCCGACGCGCGTCGCGCCTTCAAGGTCGTCTTCCGTGAGGAGGACATGGTCACGCTCACTGCGGGCGAGGCCGAGCGTGCCGCCGCCACCGGTGTGCCCCGTGACGCTTTCGACCTCGATGACTACTACCGCCGCCCCGAGCGATACCAGGGCGCGTTCGCCCGCTTCCTGCCCTCGCTCAGCGTCCTGATCAACGGCATCTACTGGGAGCAGCGGTACCCGCGTCTCGTCACGAAGGCGGACGCGCGCGCCCTGTGGGCCGAAGCGACACGCCCGCGCCTGACGGTCATCGGCGACATCAGTTGCGACATCGGCGGGTCCGTCGAGTTCACGCTCAAGGAGACGCACGTCGACGACCCGGTCTACGTGTACGAGCCGGAGGGCGACACCGTCGTCGCCGGCGTCGCCGGCCGCGGCCCGGTCGTGCTCGCCGTAGGTAACCTGCCCTGCGAGCTGGCGCGTGACGCGTCGGAGGCGTTCAGCGACGTCCTCACCACGTTCATGCCGGCACTCGTCGCCGCTGACTTCGAGGTCCCATTCGCCGAGCTCGCGCTTCCCGACGAGCTCAAGAGGGCCCTGATCCTGCATCACGGCGAACTGACTCCCGACTACGCCTATCTGAGGAGCTTCCTGTGAAGAACGTGCTCGTGCTCGGCGCCGGCATGGTGGCGCGTCCGCTCGTCGCCTCGCTGCTTGCACGCCCCGATCTCGCGGTGACTGTGACCGACGTCGACGGCGCCAGGGCCCAGGCTCTCGTCGACGGGTCGGCGCACGGCCGCAGTCTTGCCCTCGATGTCCGCGACCTCGACGCCGTCGGCGTTCTCGTGGATGAGGCCGACCTCGTGGTCAGCCTGTTGCCGCCCGAGTTCGAGCCGCCGGTGGCTCGGCTCTCCGTCGACCGGCGCACCGACATGGTGAGCGCCTCGCCGCGCGGCGAAGCCGGCATGGAGGCGCTCGCCGACGAGGCGCTCGCCGCCGGCGTCGTCCTCATGCCCGAGGTCGGCCTCGACCCCGGCCTCGAGCATATGGAGATCGCGCGCATCGTCGCCCGTGTCAAGGCCCGCGGGGGCCGGGTCACCGCCGTCCGCTCGCTCTGCGGCGGTCTGCCGGCCCCCGAGGCCATGACCAACTGCTGGGACTACAAGTTCTCGTGGAACCCGATGGGCGCGATCGAGGCCACGCTCTTCGACGCGTCGTACCGCCGCGACGGGCAGAACGTGCGCGTCCCCAACACCGAGCTCTTCACCAACCACTGGCTGGTCACGGTGCCGGGGTTCGACGAGCTCGAGGCGCACTTCAACGGCGACGCGCTGCCGTACGCCGCCATCTACGGCGTGGACGACGTCCGCGACCTCGTGCGCGCCACGCTGCGCTACCCCGGGTGGGCGTTCACGATGCGCAACGTCCAGAAGCTCGGCTACAACGCGACGACGCCGATCCAGCGGCCGCCGGCGACGTACGCCGCTCTCACCCGCCGGCTCGCCGGCCTCGGTGAGGGGGAGGATCTCGTCGCCGGCCTCGCCCGCGTGCTCGACGTCGACCCTGGTTCTTCGGTGATCGAGCGTTTCGTCTGGCTCGGCCTGACCTCCGACGAGCCCATCGTCTGGCGCGCCGACCGGCCGCACACCCCGCTCGTCGCCATGGCCGACAGGATGCTCGCGACGATGATGTTCGCTCCGGGCGAGCGCGACCTCTCGGTCATGCTCAACGAGGTCGAGGCCGAGTACCCGACCGGCGAGCGTGAGCGCACGTCCGCGACCTTGATCGAGTTCGGCGACCCCGACGGCGACTCGTCGATGGCGCGCACCGTCGGCAATCCCGCGGCGATCGCGGCGACGATGGTGCTCGACGGCGAGATCCCCGACAGGGGACTCGTGCT
>CAZTMO010000194.1:0-4225 GCA_964615105.1 uncultured Thermoleophilia bacterium | reverse complement strand
GCCGTCAAGCCCCAGCTCGCCCACTGCCGCGATGTCGCCGGGACCGTACGCGCGCAATTGACCGGTCGCCTGCAGCAACGCCAGCGCGACCGGAAGGTCGAACGACGGACCCTCTTTGCGCACATTCGCGGGCGCCAGATTCACCGTGATGCGCCGTGAAGGGAACTCGTACGACGAGTTGACGATCGCCGCCCGCACACGCTCGCGGCTCTCCTGCACGGCGGCGTCGGGCAACCCGACGATGCTGAACGACGGCGCCGCCGCCACGACGTCGGCCTCGACGGAGACGGGATGTCCTTCGAGTCCCGTGAGGGCCTCGCTCGCCACGCGGGCCAGCACGATCAGTCTGCCGTGAACGCCGCCGGAAGGTGCCGGACGGAGGCCGGAAAGGTGGTGAGGTCGACGGCGAGGATATCGAGACGCACGTCGCTGACGCCGCCGAGGGCCCAGGGGCGCACTCCCAGCCAGAGCTCGGCGAGGCGGGCGACCTGGCGCCGTTTGGCCGCGGTGACTGCGTCTTCGGGGGCGCCACAGGCGCGCGTGCGCCGCGCCTTGACCTCGACGAAGGCGAGGACAGGTCCGCGGCGCACGATAAGGTCGAGCTCGCCGCGGCCGACGCGCACGTTGCGTCCCAGGATGCGCCAGCCGCGACTCTCGAAGTAGCTCGCGGCGGCGCGTTCGGCGGCGCGGCCCAGCCGCAGGTTGGCCGCGCCGTGCGAACGCGCCGCGCTCATGCCGTTGCCGGTGTCGCCCACGAGATCATGCCCCTACCTTAGGGACATCGCCACGCCGCGAAAACAGTGACGATCGCGGTCCCGGGGTGACGTTGCCGGTGCGGACGCCAACGTGAACCCGTCTGGCCTCCCGCCGACGCCTGACCCCGCGTACGGCGGCCCGGGCGCCGGCCGGCGCTCAGACCGCCGGCGCCGGCCCTGTCTCGTCGAACGACAACCCGAGTTGCCGGTAGCTCACGGCGTCGAACGAGCGGCGGTGCAACGCGCAGACGCCGTGGACCGTGATCATCTCCTGATGGAACGCCGTCGCGTAACCGACGTGGCGGTCGAACCCGTACTGTGGGTACTGCTCATGCAGGCGGCGCATGACGCGGTCCCTTGTGACCTTGGCGATCACGGAGGCGGCGGCGATCGCCGCGGAGCGGCCGTCGCCGCCGACCACGGCCTCGTGCTCGACGGCGCAGCCGGGAAGGGCGAAACCGTCGACGAGGGCGACGCAGGCGCTCTCGCCCGCCGCCCGTCGCACGCCCTCGAGCGCCTCTCCGAGGGCCTCCAGGTTGCAGCGCTGTAACCCACGCTCGTCGATGGCGACGTTGCTGCGCGCGACGACGACCGCGCGGCGCGCGCGACGCAGCACCTCGCGGCAGAGGGCGTCGCGCGCCGGACTGCTGAGCTGCTTGGAATCGGTGAGCGCGCCCATGGCGGCGAAATCGTCGTCGCGCCACGTCGCGTAGTCGAAGCACACCGCGGCGGCGACGATCGGGCCGGCGAGGCAGCCGCGCCCGGCCTCGTCGGCCCCGGCCACCACCCGGCCCCCGGCCGCCGCCGCGCAGCGTCCGAGATCGAAGGCGAAGCGCTCGTTCACGGCCTCGCTGACGGTCGCGCCCTGCCCCCGCTCACCGTGCCGCCTCCCGTTGACGGTCGCGCTCCAGGTCTCAGACGGGGCCGAGGCGATCGAGCGGCCAGTAGATGAAGAACGCCGATCCGATGATGTCGTCCTTGGGGACCGGCCCCCACACTCGGCTGTCGTCGCTGTTCGTGCGGTTGTCGCCCATCATGAAGTACGAGCGTGGCGGCACCGTGTATTCCGTGGCGAGGCTCCAGGGATCGCTCATCGTCGTCCCCGCGATCGGCGGCGCCGGCTGGGTCGGGTCGGTCACCCCGTGCGTCCTGTGCACGTAAGGTTCCTCCTGCGGGACGCCGTTCACGTACAGCCGGCCGTCCTTGGCGAGCAGCGTATCGCCGGGCAGCCCAGTCACGCGCTTGATGAAGACGAGGTCGGGGTTCTCCGGCCAGCGGAACACGACGATGTCCCCGCGTTCGACGTCGCGCAGGTGGTACGTCACACGGTTGACGAGCACGCGGTCTTTGATGAGCAGCGTGTCGGTCATCGAAGGAGACGGGATCCGGAACGGCTTGACGAGAAACGCCTGGATGAGCAGGGCGAGGCCGATCGCCACGACGGCGATGACGGCGTACTCGACCAGCGTGCTGCCTCTGGCTGGGGACGTACGAACGGCGCCTCCGTCAGAGGCGCCGCGGCGGTCAGGTCGATGCGTCGTGCCCAAGGCGGGGCGACGTCGTCGTCAGCGCTGCTTCTCGCGCACGCGGGCCTTCTTGCCCACTTTCTTGCGGAGGTAGTACAGCTTGGCGCGGCGAACATCGCCGATCGCCGTGATCTCGATCCTCTCGATCTTCGGCGAATGCACCGGGAAGGTGCGCTCGACGCCGACGCCGAACGACTGCTTGCGCACGGTGAAGGTCTCGCGCACGCCCTGACCCTGCCGCTTGATCACGATGCCCTGAAAGACCTGGATGCGATGCCTGCTGCCTTCGACGACCTTGAAGTGCACCTTCACCGTATCGCCGGCCTTGAACTGCGGGATGTCCTCGCGCAGTTGCTGGCGTTCGATGTTCTCGATGATGGACAAGCGGACCTCTTTCCGAGGGAAGAACGGCGGCTACTCTAGCATGCGCCCGGAGACGGCGCAAAACCGCCTCCGACCTGCTCCCTGCGCCAGCGTTCGACGGCGCCATGGTCGCCGCTGAGGAGGACCTCGGGAACGGCCCAGCCGCGGAACTCGGCCGGGCGCGTGTACTGCGGGTACTCGGTGCCTCCGCCGAGCTCCGTGGAGTGCGACTCGCTGACGACGCTCTCGGGATTCGAGATCACGCCTTCGACCTTGCGGAGCACCGCGTCGGCGAGGGTCATGGCCGGGACCTCCCCGCCGCTCAGCACGTACGGGCCGATCGAGACGCGCTCGGTGACGAGGTTGGCGACGCGTTCGTCGATGCCCTCGTAGCGCCCGCAGAGCAGAACGAGGTCGTGACCCGCGAGCTCGACCGCGAGCGCGTCGTCGAGCTGACGCCCTCTGGGCGTGAGCTCGACCACGCGGCGCCGCTCGCGCAGTCTCTCGGCAGGCCCGGCGAAGACGTGTTCAAGGGCGGCGCAGACGACGTCGATGCGCAGCACCATGCCGGCGCCGCCGCCGTACGGGGTGTCGTCGACCTGCAGGTGCGCGAGCGGCGTGTGATCGCGGTAGTTCCAGACGTTGAACTGGTGTCCGAGCTCACGCGCACGGCGTACGTGCACCTGGCTCTCGTACCACACGAAGGCCTCCGGGAAGAGGCTGAAGACGTCGATCCTCATCGGCGCCCGGCTTCACCGCCGGCGGCCGCATGACCCCCGCCGCGCCCGGCGGCGTCTTCTCCGGCTCCCGGCTCGTCGCCTCCCAGCAGGCCGGCGCGAACGGTCAGTCCGCCGCCCGCATCCTCCCAGACGAGCTCCTCGACGAGCGGCACGAAGACGGGCGCGCCGCCGCCCTCCGGTCGCAGCTCGAGGATCTCGTGGGCCGGAGCGGTGAGCACGTCGGTGACCTCACCGACGACGGCGCCGCCCTCCTCGCGCAGGACGCGGCCGATCAGGTCGCCGACGCGGTAGTGGGGCAGGTCGTCAAGGGGGCCGCCCGAGGCGAGGAGCGTCTGCCCCTGGAGGGCGACGGCCTCCGCCCGTGAGGCGGCGAGGTCAAGGGTCACTAGCGGGCGCGCATCGCTGCCGCCGGCGCGCCGCACGGTGCAGGCACGCTCCCCGCCGCGCCGTTCGTCGGCGACGAAGAAGCGTTCGCCGCCGTCGAGGTACGTCAGCCCGTCCGGCGCGAGATCGAGGTACAGCTCGCCGGCCAGGCCGTGGGCCTTGCCCAGCCTGCCGCACACCCAGCGTGTCTCTTCACCGTCGCTCATGAGGCTCTTCCCGCCTCCTCTTCGGCCATGCGGACGACGAGCGGCGCGCCGCTCGCACGGCGCGCCGCTCGTCCCGCCTTCTTTGGTCCGCCCGGGACGGTCGCTCACGCGACGACGCCGCGCGCCGGCGTGCAGATCAGTGTGTGGTGTCGCTACGCTGCCCCACACGTTGACCAGGCTGCGCCGGTCAGTGTGCGGTGTCGCTACGCTGCCCCACACGTTGACCAGGCTGCGCCGGTCAGTGTGCGGTG
>CAZTMO010000193.1:0-4244 GCA_964615105.1 uncultured Thermoleophilia bacterium | reverse complement strand
AGCCGCGCGCCGGCGTGCCGGCCAGCCCGCTCGTGCCGTGCGCGCAGGGCCCCGGATTCGCCTTCGCGCGCTGACTCCGGTCAGCCGATCTCGCCGACCCGACACTCGCCGCCGGGTCCCGCGATCACGAGCAGCTCGTCGCCGACCCGGATGCGCAGGTCGGGTGTCGGCGGCAACACTTCGGTGCCGCGAAGGATGGCGGCCGGAAGGCACGACGCCGGGACGTGCAGCTCGTCGAACGTCTTGCCGGCCATCGTGCCGTCGGCGGTGGCAGTCACCGTCGTCAGCGTGATCTCGCCCTCGCGCAGGCTCAGCAGCTTGACCACATCGGTGATCGTCGCCTCCTCTTCGATGAGGCGGGCGACGATCTTGGCCGAGTCGATCGCCGCATCCACGCCCCAACTCCGATTGTAGAGCCAGCGGTTGCGCGGGTTGCGCACGACCGCGATCACCTTGCCGACCTTGAACTCGTTCTTCGCGAGCAGGCTCACGACCAGGTTGTCCTCGTCGTCGCCTGTGGCGGCGACGAGGACGTCGGCGCGGCCCAAGCCCGCTCGCTCGAGCACCCGCGGCTCGTCGGCGTCGCCGACGACGACCTCGACGGCCAACTCCTCCTCGATGGCACGTGCCCGGGCGGCATCCTGCTCCACGACGACGACCGTATGTCCCTCGCGGCTGACGTAGAAGGCGACGCGCCGGCCGAGCGTGCCGGCGCCGGCGATCACGACCCTCATGGCTTCCACCCCATCATCTTCTGGAACTTCTCCACTGCGGACTGATGAACGACGACGTGGACCTGATCGTCAGGTTCGAAGGGCGTCCCCGACACGGGGATGAGGCCCTTGCCCATCCGCACCATGAGCGCCACACGGATCTCGCCGGGCACACTCAAGTCGCTCACCAGCTTGCCGACGAGGTGCTTCGGTACCCACGCCGCCACCATCTGCACCTCGCCGCTGCCGAAGCTCCCCTCGCGCTCGAGGTCAGGGCTCACGATGGACTCGACGATCTTGCCGGCGCTCCATGCCGTGGGTGCGAACGTCTGGATCCCGTAACGCCGGTAGATGTCGGCACGGCGCGGGTCGTAGATGCGTGCGACGACGTCCGGGACGCGATAGACATCCTTGGCGATTCGCGCCGCGACCACGTTCGTGTTGTCGCCGCTCGTCACGGCGACGAAGGCGTCTGCCTCGGCCAGCTCGGCGTCGTCCAGGACGGTGCGGTCGAAGGCGAAGCCTCTCAGTGTCCGGCCGGTGAAGGCGGGTGGCAGGAGGCTGAAGGCCTGTTCGTCGCGGTCGATGACGGCGACGGCGTGCCCGCCTCGGGCAAACTCCGCGGCCGCGTGCGCTCCGACGCGCCCGCAGCCGGCGATCACGACATTCATGCGCTCACCCCTTTCGTCGCGCGAGGCGCCCGGCGGGCCGCCAGCCTCCTGCGCACGACCCATTTTCTCGCTTCTTCGGCAAGGAACAATGCGACGGCGGCGACGCCCATGAAGAGCCAGTCGCCGGCTGTGAGCGGCGCCGTCTTGAAGACGTCCTGCAAGAACGGCACGTAGGCGATAGCCGCCATGATGCCGAGGCCGACGACCCCGCTCCCGACCAGGAAGGGATTGGTGAGCAGGCCCGCGGAGAGCAGCGAACGCTCCTCCGTGCGGCAGCCGAACCCGTTCGCGAACTGACCGGCCACGATCGCGGCTTGTGTCATCGTCAGCGCCTCCCTGTAGACGAGGTAGTGCGGGTTGGCAGGGTCCATCCAGCTTCCGTCTCCCCAGGTCCAGCCGTGCGAGAGCAGCACGTACAGGAAACCGGAGACGGCGAACGCCGACTGGATGACGCCGATGTAGGCGACGCGGGCCAAGGTGGCTCGGCTCATGAGGCGTTCCTTGCGTGAACGCGGCGGCCGCGCCATGACCCCGGGCTCTGGGTCCTCGGTACCGAGGGCGAGTCCGGGCAGGACGTCGGACCCGAGGTCGATGGCGAGCACCTGCAACGCGCCCAGCGGCACGAGGTTCACGCCGGCGAGGGTGGCGAACACGAAGGGGAAGAGCTCGGCCATGTTGTGCGAGAAGATGTAGGTGACCATCTTCTTGACGTTGGCGTACACGCCACGTCCCTGCTCCACCGCCTTGACGATGCTGGCGAAGCTGTCATCGAGCAGGATCATCGTCGCGGCCTCGCGTGAGACGTCCGTGCCGGTCAGCCCCATGGCCACACCGATGTCGGCCTTTTTGAGCGCCGGAGCGTCGTTCACGCCGTCGCCCGTGACGGCGACGATCTCGCCCATGTCCTTGAGCGCGGAGACGACCTCCATCTTGTGCTCGGGCGCCACACGCGCGAAGAGCACGTCCTGCGGCGCCGCGAGCTCGCGTTTGAGGTCGTCCTCGGTCATCTGGTCGAGGTCGACGCCGGTGATCACGCGCACCAGGCGGTCGCCGCGGACGATCCCGATACGGCGGGCGATGGCCTCCGCCGTGAGGCCGTAGTCGCCGGTGACCATGATGATCCGCAGGCCGGCGGCGAGCGCTTGGTCGACTGCCGCGCTGACCTCGGGCCGCGGTGGGTCGATCATGCCGACGAGGCCCAGGAAGGTGAGGTCGGTCTCGACTGTCTCCGGGTCGTAATCGGTCAGCGACGTCGGCAGATCGCGCTCGCAGACGGCCAGCACGCGGAGCGCCTGCCGTGACATCTCGTCGTTCTGCGCGACGATCCGCACGCGCCACTCGTCGTCGATCGGTACGATCTCGCCGTCGAGGCAGACCCGCGTGCAGCGTCCCACCGTCTCCGACGGCGCTCCCTTCACGTACGCGCGATGGCCGTCCTTCTCGGCGTGGACGACGGACATGCGCTTGCGCCCGGATTCGAACGGCAACTCGTAGATCTTGGGACGCTCCGTCAGCTCGCGAGTGAGGTCGAAACCCACCTTTCGTGCCACCACGAGCAGGCTGCCCTCGGTCGGGTCGCCCACCACGCGCCAGCCCTGGTCGTCCTTCGGCGCCAGGAGCTTGGCATCGTTGCAGAACGTCATCGCGCGGAGCAGCCGCTCGAGGCGGCGGCGCGCCTCGGCCGTCGACAGCGCTTCGCCGCCGACGACGAACTCACCGGTGGGCTCGTAGCCGGCGCCGGTGACCTCGAGCGCCTCGCCGTTGACGTACAGGGTCTTGACCGTCATCTCGGCCTTGGTCAGCGTGCCCGTCTTGTCGGTGCAGACGACGGTCGTGCAACCGAGGGTCTCTACGGCGGCGAGCTTCTTGATCAGTGCCTTCGCCTTGGCCATGCGCTGCACGCCGACGGCCAGGGCGACCGACAGGGTCGCCGGCAGCCCTTCGGGCACGAGGGCGACCATCACGCCCAGGGCGAAGAGCAGTGCCCCGACCCATTCGAGGCCGAGACTCTTGCCCATGAAGAACAGGGCGACGCCGCAGACCGCGGCGATCGACGACACCGTGCGCGCCATGACGTCGATCTCGCGCATGAGCGGGGAACGCTCCTCGGAGACGCCTGCGGTGAGTGAGAAGATGCGACCGAACTCGGTGCGCAGGCCGGTCGCGAAGACGACGGCCTGCGCGGTCCCCGAGGCGACGCTGGTCCCCATGAAGATGAGGTTGGGCATGTTGATGGCGGCGCTCTCCTCCGCGACGATCGGGTCGGCCGTCTTGCGCACGGCGTCCGACTCCCCTGTCAGGGCGATGTTGATCGTGGAGAGCTCGAACTGCTGGATGAGACGGGCGTCCGCGCTGATGCTGTCGCCCTCGTCGAGCAGGAGGATGTCGCCGGGGACGAGGTCGGCCGCGGCGACGACCGCCACCTCGCCGTCGCGCAGCACCTTGGCCGTCGCCGGCACGAGCTTCTGTAGCGCCTCGGTCGCCTTCTCTGCGCGGTACTCCTGGAAGAAACCGATGACGGCGTTGAGGAGGACGACGCCGATGATGGCGATGGTCACGTTCATGTTGTCCTGGCGGCTCGCGCCGGTCGAAAGCAGCGCGGCGACGAACACGAGGGCCGCCGCGACCTCGAGCATGAGCGCGAAGAGGCTCGTGAGCTGGTCGAGGAAGCGGAAGACCAGTGGACGGCCGACCTTGGTCGGCAGGACGTTGGGGCCGAGGTCGGCGAGGCGCCGGGCGGCCTCGGGGGGCGACAGGCCGCCCGGCGCCGTGTCCAGCTCGGCGTAGACCTCATCGGGCGTCAGGCGCCAGACGGCGGCCGGGTCAGAGCCGGCGGAGGACGCGCCCGTGCCGGCGCCGG
>CAZTMO010000192.1:2473-4252 GCA_964615105.1 uncultured Thermoleophilia bacterium | reverse complement strand
GACGCCGGGGGCGAAGGAGGTCGGCGTCGAGCTGTTCTCGCTCTCGAAGAGCTACAACATGACGGGCTGGCGCGCCGGCGCGATCGTCGGTCACCCCGAGGTCGTCGACGCCTACTGGCGGCTCAAGACCAACATCGACTCAGGGATGTTCGGCGCCATACAACGCGCCGCCGTCGCGGCCCTGGAGGGGCCGCAGGACTGCGTGCGCGACATGTGCACGATCTACGCCCGCCGCCGCGACCTGCTCGTCGAGGCGCTGCGCTCGACAGGCCTGCACGCAACGCCTCCGAAGGGCACGATCTACCTGTGGGCGCGCGTTCCCGAAGGGCACACGTCGGCGAGCTTCACCGAGCTCGTGCTCAGCCAGGCGGACGTGATCGTCTCGCCGGGGGCCGCCTACGGCCCCTCCGGCGAGGGCTTCGTCCGCTTCTCGCTCACGGTGCCCGACGCGCGCCTTGAGGAGGCCGTGCACCGCATCGCCGAACGCGTGCGGCTCTAGGCGCGCATGACGAGGGCGGCGCGCACAGAAAGGATGGACGGCGAGTCAACTGCCGTGGCACCGCCGCGGGCCGTCGTCTTCGCGGTTCTGCCCGGCGGCGAGGCGAACGAACCCGGAGCCGGGGAGCACCTGACTGAGATCAAGGAGCTTCTGCGCTCTGCTGAGATCGAATGGGTCGCCGACGTCGTGCAGCACCGCGACCGGCCGGACTCCCACTCGTACCTTGGACGTGGCAAGATGGCCGAGCTCAAGGCGGCCGTGAGCTCAAGCGGGGCCACCGTCGCCGTCTGCGAGGACGACCTGTCGCCCGGGCAGGTCGCGGCAGTGCTCGACGCCGTCGACGCCGACGTCCTCGACCGCACCGAGCTCATCTTGAGCGTCTTCTCAAAGCACGCGCACTCGCTGGAGGGGACCCTGCAGGTACACCTGGCACAGCTCGAGTACGAGCTCACGCGGATGCGCGGCAAGGGCCTCGTGCTCTCGCGACTCGGGGCCGGCGTCGACATGCGCGGTCCCGGAGAGACGAAGCTCGAGGTCGACCGCCGGGTCGTGCGCCGCCGCATCCAGGTCCTGAAGGCGCGTATCGAGCGCATGGCGCGCACGCGCCGCTCGCAGCGGGCGCGGCGCCTGCGCAGCTCGGTGCCGCTCATCGCGCTCGCCGGCTATACCAACGCCGGCAAGTCGACGCTCCTGAACGCTCTGACCGGCGCGGACGTGCCCGTCGCTGATCGCCTCTTCGAGACCCTCGACCCGACGAGCCGCGCCTTTCGCTACCGCGATCGTGACTACGTAGTCACCGACACGGTCGGTTTCATCCGCAAGTTGCCCCACCAGCTCGTCGACGCCTTCGCTTCGACGCTCGAAGAGACGACGCTGGCGGACCTCGTCCTGGTCGTCGCCGACGCGAGCCTCGAGGCGGCGGAGACTGCGGCGCGACACGAGACCGTCGCCGAGGTGCTCGACATGATCGGTGCGCGCGCCCCTCGGATCGTCGTCTTCAACAAGATCGACGCGGTCGCCGACCCGGGCAAGCGCGCCCGCCTGAAGGCGCTCTACCCGGACGCCGCGCACATCTCGGCGACGACGGGGGAGGGGCTCGATGACCTGCGGGCGCGCCTCGCGGACTTCTTCGACCGCGCCCTGCGCCCGGTCCGCTTGCTCTTCCCGTACAGCGAGGGCGCAGCGATGAACCGCCTGCGTGGTGTCGCGAGCGACCTGCACGAGGAACACACCGCCGACGGTGTCGTCGTCGAGGCCCGCCTGCCGGCGGCGGAGGCGGC
>CAZTMO010000192.1:0-2373 GCA_964615105.1 uncultured Thermoleophilia bacterium | reverse complement strand
GGCCGCGCCGTGATCGGCACCGGCATCGCACTCGGCCTGCCGCCGGGTCTCGCGGCCCTCACGCTGCCGCGCTCGGGCCTCGCCGCCTCCCACGGCATCTCAATTGTCAACGCTCCGGGCCTCATCGACCCGGGCTATCGCGGCGAGGTCAAGGTCATTCTGCTCAACACCGATGCTTCGGCGGAGTTCACGGTCATGGCCGGCGACCGCATCGCGCAGCTGCTCTTCGTACCGCTCACAGCCGTCGTTCTTGCGCAGACCCGGTCACTCGACGAGACTCATCGTGGCGAGCGCGGCTTCGGTTCCAGCGGCCGCGGCGACATCCCCACCGAGGAGGAGGACGTGTCATGAAGGAGAGGCTCGAGTCATGACCGACACGTCGGACACCCGCGCGGCGGGCTTCGCCGCAGCAAGTCCATCTACAGGAAGTGCCGCCCCACGACGTCCTGTCGAAGGACGCTCTGCAGAAGGACTTGCCGCAACAGGCGGCCCTACTATTCGCGTCGGAGGCCTGCTCGCCCTTGAGGACAGGATCCTCATGGTGCAGCAAGGACGCGGTGAGTCGCGCTACTGGCTGCTGCCGGGAGGGGGCGTCCGCTTCGGGGAGTCGCTTGCGCACGCGTTGATGCGCGAGACCCACGAAGAGCTCGGCCTGCGCGTCGCCGTCGGGCCGTTGCTCGCGATCGTCGAGTCGATCTCGCCCGAGCCCGACTATCCGAAGCACGTCGTTCACCTCGTCTTTGATGTCTCTGCGGCGCCTGAGGCCGACCTGGAGCCTCGCGAGCCCGCCGTTCTCGGAGCACGTTTCCTGGACGAGACCGAGATCGCCGGCGCCGACATTCGTCCGCCGGTGGGCGAGTTCCTCTTGGCCTGCCTGCGTGAGCGGCCCTCGTCGCCGCAGTACCTCGGGCGTCGCTGGTAGCGGCTCGCTGGCAGCAGCTTCACTCTGCGGCGGCCCGTCCCCGACAGTCGCCAAGGCAACAACGCCGAGTCGTTCGGCCACGGATGCGGGTGACGCAGCACAGGTCCCGATGGGTTTCGGCCGAACGCACGATAAGCGTCGTTATGTAAAGTTGGCCCCTCGTCCACACCCGACGTCGCCGCATGCGCGACGTTGCAGCACACGGGACGTCGGTACGCGGCAACATGCGGCTGCGAGACAGGCGCCTCTTCCCCCGGGCCGCCGGCGGGCTGCGTCTGGCCGCCGCGTGCGCGTTCCTCGTGACGCGCGCCATTGCGGCGTTCGTCATCGGCGCGACGCGTGGCGCCCCCGTGACCCTCGTCGTCGCGTCAGCGGCTTCGCTGCCTCGACGCGGACTCTGCGTAGATGCGCACTGTACGTCGATGCGAGTTACGTCGATGCGGCTGCCCGCGACCGGTATTGCGCACATGGCTGCGCGGTGGCGTCTGCATGAGACTGCCGGCCGCCTTCGGTGATGGGCGAGCCGCGGAGCCGCTTGCGTTGGCGGTGGACCGCCTCCCTCCCGTGCGTCCTGTCTCCGCTCGTCCACCGCTCGGTCACTGACGGCGTCCAGACGAACGCCTGTTCGGTGCTCGTGATGGCTTGCGCATCGGGGTGGTTGTTCGTTCGTGCATCTTGCACGTGTGGTACAGGTTGACGGTTGCACCGCAGCCTTCTTGAGGCTTCGTATCGTCACCTGCGTTGACGCGTGCAAGTTGCACGAACCAAGAAATGCGCCATCGGCGATTTCCCTTTCCCTGAGACGCTGACGGGACGCTGGGAGGCGCTCTCGATCAGTCCGGGCAGGGCTGTGGCTCCCGGCACACGACGTGGCCGCGTGTGGAAGCGATGGATGGTTCGCGCCGAGGATCGCAGAACGCGAAAGCGGCGGGTTCGGGCTTCGACCCTCCCATGGCCGCCCGGTGTCAGTGTGTGATGAGCCTGTCAGTACGTGACGAGCCTGCCGGCACGTAGCGAGACCGTCAGTACGTGATCAGACTGAAGATGTCGTAGCCTTCGATCTTCTCGCGGCCCTTGAGCGCGCCGAGCTCGACGAGGAAGGCGAGGCCGACGACCTTGCCGCCGAGCTTCTCGACGAGCTCGATCTTCGCCCGCGCCGTACCGCCGGTGGCGAGCAGGTCGTCGTGCACGAGTACGTTCTGACCCGGCTTGATGGCGTCGGCGTGGACCTCGAGCTTGTCGGTGCCGTACTCGAGCTCGTACTCAGCCGACACGGTGTCGTACGGCAGCTTGCCGGGCTTGCGTGCGCAGACGAAGCCGGCGCCGAGGCCGTACGCGACAGCGGCGCCGAGGATGAAGCCGCGCGCCTCCGCCCCGAGCACCACGTCGACGTGCTTGCCGGTGCCGTACTCGACGATGCGGTCGACGGCCTCGCGCAGCGTCGACGGGTC
>CAZTMO010000191.1:0-4277 GCA_964615105.1 uncultured Thermoleophilia bacterium | reverse complement strand
TCGGCGACGGCCGCCGCCTGGGCGGCCGCGATCGCGGCCGCCCCCGCGGCGGCCATCCCGAGCATCTCGTCGAGCGTCGCGCGCGCGAACGGCTCACCCTCGGCCGTCGCCTGCACCTCGACGAGGCGCCCGTCGCCGGTGACCACGACGTTCATGTCGACCTCGGCGGCCGCGTCCTCTTCGTAGTCGAGGTCGAGGAGCAGACGCTCGTCGGCGAAGCCCACCGAGACCGCCGCGACCGAATCGAAGAGCGGCATCTGCGCGAGCCCGTTCATCTCCTGCAGCAGGCGCAGCGCCTGATGGACGGCGACGTAGGCGCCGCTGATGCTCGCCGTGCGGGTGCCGCCGTCGGCCTGCAGCACGTCGCAGTCCACGGCGATCGTCCGCTCACCGATGATCCCGAAGTCCACGACGGCGCGCAGGCTGCGGCCGATGAGACGCTGGATCTCCATCGTGCGCCCGGACTGCCGGCCACGGACGGCCTCGCGCGGCGTGCGCGTCGGCGTGGCGCCGGGCAGCATGCTGTACTCCGCCGTCAGCCAGCCGCGACCGGAGCCGCGGAGCCAGGCAGGCACGCCCTCGGAGAGCGACGCGGTGCAGAGCACGTGTGTGTCGCCCAGCTCGATGCGCGCCGATCCGGCGGCGAACTTGGCCACGCCCGGCGTGATGCTGAGCGGCCTGAGCTCGTCCGCCTTGCGTCCGCTTCTCACCGAGTCCTCCTCGCTTCGTCGCCGCCGCGCGACGCGGTCGGCGGTGTGCCTCCCGGCAAGCCGTAGCGGCCGCCGTGACGGCGCAACGCCGCGAGCAGCGCGGCGCCGCCAGTGAACAGTACCACGGCTTCGCCGAGGCTCACGAACACGACCGCATACCAGAAGGGCACGTCCGTGAGCAGCGCGAGCTCGAAGCCGACGCCGAGACCGTTGACGACCACCGGCAGCGCAAGCGCCGCCAAGCGCGGCCCGAGACGCCACATCGCGAACGTCGCGGCCAGTGTCAGCGCGGCACCGAACGGCACGTCGAGCACGGCGATCGGGCTGGCGACGTTGGCGATCGCCGTGCCGACCGTGAGGCCGGCGATCGCCGCGGGGTCGAAGCACGCGAAGACGGTCAGCACCTCGCTGACGCGGAACTGGACCGGACCGTAGGCGATCGCGCTCAGGCCGGGGGCGAGGGTGAGACCCGCGTAGGCAGCGGCGTAGAGCGCGGCGCGGGCCAGCAGCCGCGCGTTCACGCCGGCGCGGCGGCCAGCTCGTCGAGGCTCACGCGCGCGACCTCGTCGAGCGGCATCTGCAGAAAGCGCGCGCCGACGGTGCGGAACGACTCGACGTCGCCGGTGCAGAAAAAGCGATAGCCGCCCTCGCGAGCGTCGCGGCGCGCGATGCCCTGACGCTCGAGGATCGCCTCGACCTCGCGCGCCACCTCCGCCGCGGGGTTCACCAGCGTCACGTCGCGACCGAGATGACGCTGCAGGAGCGAGGCCACGAGCGGATAGTGCGTGCAGCCCATGATGACGACGTCGGGGCGCTTCTCCTTGAGGGGAGTCGCGAACGCACGCACGATGTCGGCGATCTCGCGGCTGCCCACGTCGCCTTGCTGGATGGATTCCGCGAGGCCGGGACAGGCCTGTTGGTGGACCTCGGCCCCAGTGTCGAGGCCGCGGATCGCGCGCACGTAGCTCTCGCTGCTCACCGTGGCCTCGGTCGCCATAACCCCGATACGCCGGTAGCGGGACGCCTGGACGGCGGCCCGGGCGCCGGGCATGACGACGCCGACGATCGGCGTCGCGAAGCGCTCCTGCAAGCTCGGCAGGGCGGCCGCCGTCGCCGAGTAGCAGGCGACGACGATGAGCTTGACCCCCGTGCGGTCGAGAAAGCCGGCGATCTGCGCGGCGAAGAGCTCGAGTTCGGCGCGCGAGCGCGGGCCGTACGGAAAGCGCGCCGTGTCGCCGAAGTAGACGAAGTCCTCGGACGGCATCGCCACGAGGCACTCGTGCAGGACGGTGAGCCCGCCGATGCCCGAGTCGAACATGCCGACGGGCAGGCTGACGAGGTCGCGGGTGTCGGTGTGGTCCTGGCTCATGGTCACGGGGCCGGCGAGACGCCCCCGTAGTATACCGCCCCGGTCCGGACGCCCTCGCCCGGCGCTGCTTCCGCCGTTTGCGGAGCGCCGTCGGACCGTCCGCCGTGTCACCCCATCAAATATCCCAGGTCAGAACCCTCAAGCCCTGTTCCGCGAAGACCGATATCGGCGGTGAGGGAGCTTGGCGGACGACGCGGACAGGACCATGGACGACTTCAAGATCGAGCTCTTCATCTTTCCTGACGGCACCGCCGTCGAGATGATGGTCTTCGATCAGCCGAAGCGCGGCGCGGCTTCGAGCGCCCCTTCCCTGTCGTCCTCCAGGCTCCCCGGCGAGGCGCCGCAGCCTGCGGCGCACGCGCCGTCGGCGGCGCCCTCGCGCTGCGCCGTCGACCAGGTCCCCGGCGTCACCGAGGTCGCGCCTGGACGCGACGTTCACGTCTGCCCGGTGTGCCGCGGCGATCTCGTGCACCCCGTCGACTGGCGGCGGACGGGCGAATCGGCCTGGAGCCTTCGGCTTCGCTGCCCCGAGTGCGAGACCGAGCGCGACGTGGTCATGGGGCGCCCCGAGGTCGAGCAGCTCAACCGCGAGCTGTACCGCGGGACGCAGGAGCTGGCCCGCGAGGCGCAGCGCGTGAGCCGGCAGAACTTCGAGGACGAAGCCCGCCGGTTCGTCGCCGCGTTGCAGCGCGGCGACATCCAGCCGATCGACTTCTGACCCGAGAGGTCGCCCCGCGCGGCCGCCCGGGTGGGCCGCGCCCGCCGACGTCCAGCCCGCCGTCGCCGTCCAGCCCGCCACCGCCGTTCAGCCCGCCACCGCCGCCCTCTCCGCCCCGCCGCCGGAGTTCGCCACCCACACCCCCAACACAACGACCACGGCTGCGATGGCCTGTGCGGCGGTGAACCGCTCGCCGAGCAGCACGAACGCGGCCGCAACCGCGACCACCGGCGTGAGGTTGACGAACACCGCGACCAAGCTCGCCTCGAGAAAGCGGAAGGCGTAGTTGAGCAGCAGGTACGCGACCGTCGAACTCAGAAAGGCGAGGTAGAGGACGCCGAGACCCGCCTCGCCCGTCGGCTCCCGCACCCCGACGAGCAGCGCCTCGACGACGGCGACCGGCAGCATGAAGAGGGCGCCGAACAGGTTCTGGAAGGCGGTCACGTAGAGTGCGGAGCGCGTCAACAACAGACGCCGCGCCATGAGGTTGTAGACGGCGGCGGTCAGGGCGGCGGCGAGGACCAGCAGGTCGCCGGTCAGGCTGCCGCCGCCCTGGCCGCCGCCGAGCAGCACCAGCGCGGCGACGCCGGCGAACGAGAGCGCGATGCCCGCCCAGCGGCGCGGGCCGGCGCGCTCGCCGAGCACGAGCGCCGCCAGCACGGCGACGAAGAGCGGGATCGTGGCGATGATCAACGATGCCTTGGACGCGCTGGTGCGCGCGATGCCGTTGGTCTCGAAGGCGAAGTACAGCGTGAGCGAGACGAAGCCGAGGGCGGCCAGGCGCGAGAGCTCCCTGCGGGTCACTCGCTCGCGCCCCGCCCGCAGGCGCCAAACCAGCCACAGGAACGACCCGGCGATGCTGAAGCGCAGCAGGGCGACGAGCATCGGTTCGAAGCCGCGCAGCGCGTACTTCGTGGCCACGAACGAGAGACCGAAGACGACGGTCATCCCGAGCGCGGCGGCGTAAGCGGAAGAGGGCGGACGCTGCTCCACGGTATCCAGTGTACAGGCGGCCGGCACGGAGCTCGCGCGAGCGCAGCGCGTCCCGGGCGCCCGCCGCTCAGAAGCTGATCACCTTGGCGGCGGCGTTCACGATCCGCGCGAAGTCGTGGATCGTGCCCACGATCACGCCGTCGATCAGATCCCCTTCCTGCACGCCGCGGGTCTGACAGCACGTGCCGCAGAGCGTGACTGCCACCCCTTTGCCCACGAGCTCGTCCAGTTGAGCCTCAAGCGAGGCGTGGGCGGCGCGTGGCTCCTGCCCACACCGCGCCGCGTTGACGCCGTCACCCATGAGAAGGACCTCCACGGTCTCCCCGGTGAGCTCCAGCGCCTGCGCCAGGCGCAGAGCGTTGTAGGGCAGCTCGGTCCCGTAGGGCGAGCCGTTGATGAGCACTACGACAGACAAGCGTCCTCCATTCGTTCGTTGAGTCTCGCGCGCGACGTGCGGCGGGCCGTTGACCACCGCGGGCCAGAGTAT
>CAZTMO010000190.1:0-4298 GCA_964615105.1 uncultured Thermoleophilia bacterium | reverse complement strand
TACGCGATGAGCGACGGCTGGTACGCCGTCGCGAGCGCCGCCGCTGCCGCCGGCGCGACGGTGGCGGGAAGACGCTCGACGAACCGGCGCCGGTGATCGGCCGCGTCGAGGGCCATGACGTGCTCGTGCTGAAGCCAGTCGAGCTTGGCGAGGTCGAACGTCGCCGCGCTGGACGACAGAGCCGCGAGGTCGAACTCGCGCACGAGACGGACGCGGTCGAGCACCTCGTCGTCGCCGTGCGACCACGAGAGCAGGGCAAGGTAGTTGACCAGCGCCTCGGGGAGATAGCCCTCCTCCCGGAACTCACGCACCGCGGTGGCGCCGTGACGCTTCGACAGCTTGCCGCCCTCGGGGTCGTGGATCATCCCGTGGTGGGCGTAGACCGGCGGCCGCGCGCCCAGCGCCGCGTAGATGGCGAGCTGGCGCGCCGTGTTCGTGAGGTGGTCGTCGCCGCGGATCACGTGCGTGATCGCCATGTCGCGATCGTCGATCACGACGGCGAAGTTGTAGCCCGCCACACCGTCGGAGCGCAGGATGATGAAGTCGCCGAAGGCATCGGGACCGAACGCCACCGGCCCGCGGAGGAGATCGTCGACCACGATGTCGCGCCCGGGGACGCGCAGGCGGACCGCCGCCGGCTCGCCTGCGGCGAGCCGGCGCTCGACCTCGTCGGCGGGCAACGCCGCGCAGCGGCGGTCGTACCGCGGCGGGACGCCCCCGGCGCGCTGACGGGCGCGCAACTCTTTGAGGCGCGCCTCGCTGCAGAAGCAGTGGTAGGCGTGCCCGGCGGCGAGCAGCCGCGCCGCCGCCATCCGGTACGCTTCGAGGCGCTCGCTCTGCCGGTACGGCCCGTACGGGCCGCCGCAGTCGGGACCCTCGTCCCAATCGAGACCAAGCCACGCGAGGTCCTCGCGGATCGTCTCCTCATACCGACGCTGCGAACGCGCCGCGTCGGTGTCCTCGACACGCAGCACGAAGGCGCCGCCGTTGTGTCGCGCGTGCAGCCAGTTGAAGAGGGCCGTACGCGCCGAGCCGATGTGCAGATCGCCCGTCGGGCTCGGCGCGAAGCGCACTCTCACTCTCGAGTCGAGGTCGATGGTTCTCTCCGGCGACAGCGTTTTCTCCTGCAAACCCCGCGACAGTGTATCACTCGCGTGGTCTCAGGCTCGGCGGTCGAGCGAGGGAGGACACGCGGCAGGACCCGCTGCGGCGCAGAGAGCGTCGTAGCACGGGCTGCCACACCCGACTGATACACTCACAGGTGGCCGGCGGCAGACAGGGAGTCTGCTCGCGGACCTGCCTGCCGCCGTGCCGCGGCGCGACGAGAGAGGAGGGACCGTGCCCCACGACCAGCGCGACACCCCGTACCTCGACGCCGTCGCCGCCTACAGGCGACGCGGCTACACGCCCTTTCACACCCCCGGCCACAAGTTGGGCCGTGGCGCCCCCTCGAAGCTACGGGGACTGGTCGGCGAGACCTGTCTCGCGGCCGACCTCGCGATGGCAGGAGCGGTCGAGGACACGCGCGAGTCGACTGGCCTGATCCACCTCGCCGAGGAATACGCGGCCGAAGCCTGGGGCGCCGAGCGCTGCCACTTCCTCGTCAACGGCTCGACCAGCGGCGTCCACGCCCTCGTCCTCACGCTGGCCGGACCTGGAGACACGGTCATCGTCCCGCGCAACGCGCACAAATCGATGCTCGCGGCGCTGATCTACTCCGGGGCGACGCCCGTGTACCTCGAGCCGGCGATCGACCCGGTCTGGGGTATCCCGCTCAACGTTGAGGTCGCCCGGGCGGCGAAGGCGCTGCGCTCCCATCCCGAGGCGAAGGCGTTGTTCGTCACCTCGCCCACGTACAACGGGCTCTGCGCCGACCTGCGCGATCTCGCCGAGGTCGTCCACGCAGCCGGCATCCCGTTCGTCGTCGACCAAGCTTGGGGGCCACACCTTCGCTTCTGCCCCGAGCTGCCCGTCGACGCCCTCTCGGCCGGGGCCGACGCCTGCGTGGTGAGTACGCACAAGCTCATCAGCGGCATCACCCAGTCCGCGGTGTTGCTCGCCCGT
This sequence comes from uncultured Thermoleophilia bacterium, assembly GCA_964615105.1. GTDB lineage: Bacteria > Actinomycetota > Thermoleophilia > UBA2241 > UBA2241 > UBA2241. The sequence continues at coordinate 2,234 of CAZTMO010000190.1, read as the reverse complement.
GGCCGGCGCCTCAACCTCGCCCGGCTCGAAGGCATGGTCAAGATGACCCAGAGCACGAGCCCGCAGGTCCTGATGTATGCGTCGATCGACGCCGCCCGCCAGCAGATGGCGACGCACGGCGCCGAGCTCTGGCGCGCGGCGCTCGCCAACGCCGAGTGGGCGCGGACGCGTATCAACGGGATACCGGGCCTGCGCTGCCTCGGACACGAGGTACTCGAGGCCGCCGGCGTCGCCGAGTTCGACCCCACACGACTCACGGTCTCGGCCCTCGACCTCGGCCACAGCGGTACCGAGCTCGAGACGATCCTCCGTGACGACTACGCCATCGCCGTCGAGGCGGCCGATCCGCTGGCGATCATCCTCAACGTCACGTTCGGCGACTCGCGCGCAGACGTTCGCGCGCTGGTCGACGCGCTCGAGCACTACGCGATGCGCTTCGCCGACGCGCCCGGGCGACGGGAGGCGGCCGCCAGATGGCTCCGTCTGCGGCCGCCCGCCTTCACGCGCCAGGCGCTGTCGCCACGCGAAGCGTTCTTCGCGCCGTCCGTCGCGCTGCCGCTCGCCGACTGTGCCGGCCGCGTCAGCGCCGAGATCGTGACGCCCTACCCGCCGGGCATCCCGGTGCTCGGGCCGGGTGAGGAGATCGGCGCCGAGACCGTCGCCTATCTCGGCGAGGCAGCAGCCGTGCAGCTGAAGGTCCACGGGCCTGAGAACCTGAGCCTGCGCACGCTGCGCGTCGTCGCCTGAGACCGCTCGCATCCCACGAGCGCGCCCGTCCTTCGCCGCGCGATCGCCGAGCGCGCCCCTCCTGGCCCCTGGTTCAAGGATCTCCCGCGATGTGCCGACTACGAGGCCGGGGCCGCGGCACGAGAGGACGACCAGGCCGCCCGGACCGAGGAGGCAGCATGCGACATCACAGGATCGTCACCCTTACCCTCGCGCTGGCGTTGGCGCTGGCGCTCTTCGTCAGTCTGTCCGCCTGCGGGGATGAGACGGACAACAAGACCGGTGGAAACGGGAGCGCCGCCGGGACGACGACGTTCCGCAACGAGCAGTACGGCTTCTCGATGACCTATCCGGCGGACTACGTCAAGGCCGAGGCAGACTCGTCGAGCGAGGCGGGCGCCTCAGAGGGCTACGGCGTGGCCTTCGCCGACCCGGACGGCGAAGTGCTCGGCGACTCCACCGTGGACGGTGTGCAGGTCGTCGTGTACGAGCTTGACCGCAAGCTCTCGGCGAAGGAGGTCCGCAAGCTCAGACCCGTCTTCAAGGATCTCGTCGACGAGATGGTGGCGGGGCTGGAGAACGGCGAGATCAAGGACAAGCTCGGTCCCGTCGAGCTCAACGGGGCGCCCGGTTTCGGCTTCAGCTACTACTTCACCAAGGAGGGCAAGAAGGTCCGCGCCTCGACCTTCTTCCTGGTGAAGGGCAAGCATGAGTACATGATCAACGCCCAAGCCGCAGTGGACCGCTGGGACGAGGTCGCCGGCGAGCTCGAGGCGGCCGCGATGTCGTTCAGGATCGACTGACCCGGGGGCTCAAGCCGGCTTCTTGATCCCCAGCGAGGTCGCCGTGAACAGCGCTTCGAACGACACGCCGGCAGCCTCGAAGGCGGCGCGGCCGCCCTCCTCCCTGTCCACTACGCACAGCAACCCGGCCACCTCGAGTCCGGCGTCGCGCAGCTTGTCTACCGCCTGGAGCGCGGCGCCGCCGGAGGTCACGACATCCTCGACCACGACCGCGCGCTGACCGGCATCGGCGCGTCCCTCCATCGCCTTCTTGGTGCCGTATTCCTTCTCTCCCTTGCGCACGGTCACGAACGGTTTCCCGCTCGCCAGCGACAGCGCGGCGACGATCGCGACGGCGCCCAGCTCGGGACCGGCGAGGAGGTCGTAGGGCTCGTAGGCCGACAACTTGGCCGCGAGGCCCGCGGCGATGTCGCGGAGCAGGTCCGGCCGCGTCTCGAAGAGGTACTTGTCGAGATAGAAGCGGCTGCGCCGCCCAGAGCGGAGGATGAAGTCGCCCTCCAGATAGCTCGCCTCGAGGAGCCGGTCGCCGAGCTCGGTCACGTTCGTTCCCTTCTGGTCGCAGTGGTCGTGCACGGGGCCGCGGCCGCAGGCGTCCCACGCCGTCAGGACCCGCCGATCGACATCCCCTCGATGAGGATCGACGGCGTGAGGACGCTGCCGCCGGGCACCCAGCGCGCGTCGTCGCCGAGGGCGCGGATCCCCTTC
>CAZTMO010000189.1:0-4350 GCA_964615105.1 uncultured Thermoleophilia bacterium | reverse complement strand
CGCCGCGCGAGGTCGAGGCGCTCGCCGGCGGGACTCTCGCTCGCGAGCGCCTTCTTCTGGCGGCGCGCTGCGGCCTCCCCGTGCCGCTGTCCGAGGTCGGCGCGGCGATCGACCCCGGGACCCTCACGTCGCTCTGCGCCGCTGGATTGCTTTTCCTGCGCAGTGGTACAATCCGCGTGACGCGAAAGGGGCGGTACGTGGCCAACGAGGTCTGCGTCCGTCTGTTTCGCGCTTGATGTTTAACAGGGGTGTGACGTGACGCTGAAACCGCGTCAAGAACAAGTCCTCCGTCTCGTGGTCGAGGAGTACATCGCCACCGCGGCGCCGGTCGGCTCGCGGCATCTGGTCGAGCACTTCCCGCTCGGGGCGGCGCCGTCGACCGTGCGCAACGACCTCGCCGAACTCGAGGATCTGGGCATGCTCGCGCACCCCCACACGTCGGCTGGAAGGGTGCCCACCGACGCCGGCTACCGTCACTACGTCGATGCGCTTCTCAGCGAGCGTGGCGAGCGCGGCGTCGCCCCCGTTCCCTCGCTCACGCTCGATCGCGCGCGCAGCGAGGTGGACGAGGCGCTGCGCGAGACGGCCGAGGCCCTCTCGCGCGTGACACGCCTGCTCGCCGTGGTCTCGGCGCCGGCGTTGACCGCGTCCACCGTGCGCCATGTCGAGGTCCTCGCGCTCCAGCCGCGTCTCGTCATGGTCGTGGTGATCACGACCTCCGGCCAAGTGACGAAACGGATCTTCAATGTCGCCGATCCGGTCGACGAAGGGCTCGCCGAGTTCGCCCGGGTGTACCTCAACGAGCGCCTCGTCGGTGTGCAACTGGGCACACATCGCGTCGCAGCCGCGTTCGACGACCTCGAGCTCGACGGCAAGGAGAGCGCTTTCCTCGACGTCGTGCGGCCGGCGTTCGACACCGTCTCCGCCGGCGCCGGCGACGCCGAGGGCCTGCACTTCGGCGGCACCGGGCGTCTGCTCGAGCACCTGGACCGCGAGGGCGCGACCCAGCTCAACGACCTGCTCGCGATGCTCGAAGAGCGCTACCACCTGCTGGAACTCCTCTCCGAGGCGCTGCGCGAGGACGGTATGTATCTGCGCATCGGCCACGAGATCGGCGCTCCCTCGCTGCAGGCCTGTTCTCTCGTCGCGGCGAACTACGGCGTGGCCAACCGCAATCTGGGGACGGTCAGCGTGCTCGGACCGACGCGCATGGACTACCAGAGCGTGATCGCGACCGTGCGCGCCACGGCCGACAACCTGAGCGCGTACCTCGAAGGGATCTGGTGAAGAGGGACTACTACGAGGTGCTCGGCGTGCCTCGCGAGGCGGGGCAGTCCGAGATCAAGAAGGCGTTTCGCAAAGAGGCGCGCGCCTGCCACCCCGACGTCAACCCCGACGACCCGGAGTGCGAGGCGCGGTTCAAGGAGCTCGCCGAGGCCTACGAGGTCCTGAGCGACGCCGAGTCGCGCGCGGTCTACGACCGCTACGGCTTCGACGGCCTGCGCGGTCGCCCCATGACCGATTTCGACCATGTGTCGTTCCAGGATCTGTTCAGCGTGTTCTTCGGTGGCGGCATGTTCGACAGCGTGCTGCGCGACGCGGGCGGCGGCATGTGGGGCGCCGCCTCGGGCGTCGCCCCGGCGCCGCGTGGCGACGATGTCGAGGTCGAGCTCGAGCTGACCTTCGCGGAGTCGGTCTTCGGCGTCTCCAAAGAGGTCGAGGTCGTCGCCGATGTGCGCTGCGACACCTGTGCCGGCAGCGGCGCCGCGCCCGGCACCGGTCGCGAGCAGTGCCCGCAGTGCAAAGGGAGCGGCCGCATGCGCGAGGTCTCGAGTCTCGGCGGCTTCGGCCAGTTCATCCGCACCAGCACGTGCTCGGTCTGCCGCGGGCACGGCACGATCGTGGCGCAGCCCTGCGAGACGTGCCGCGGCACGGGGCGCAAACGCGCCACGCGCACGGTCAAGGTCGAGGTCCCGGCCGGCATCGCCGGCGGCCAGCGCCTTCGCCTTGGAGGCGAGGGCGGCGCCGGCGCCCAGGGCGGTCGGCCCGGCGACCTCTTCGTGCGCGTCATGGTGCCTCCCGACGACCACTTCGTACGTGACGGCGACGACCTGATCTACCGGCAGGACGTCACCATGATCGAGGCGGCGTTGGGGACCGTCGCGTACATCCCCGCGCTCGACGGAGCCTTCGAGCTCAAGCTCCCCGCAGGGACGCAGCCCGGCGAGGTCAAGGTGTACCGCAACCGCGGCGTGCCGCGTCTGCAAGGGTATGGACGCGGCGACCTCAAGGTGGTCGTCAACGTCCAGGTGCCGCGCCATCTGTCGTCCGAGCAGCGCGAGATCCTCGAGCAGTTCGCCACTCTGACCGGCGAGAAGAACTACGAGCCGGACCAGAGCTTTCTCGAGAAGGTCCGCGCTGCGTTCGGCGGGTGAAGGGCGAGATCTACACCCGGTACACCTTCCGCCCCGGAGCCGACGTCGCGGCCGACGACCTCGAGATCCGCGACCTGCTGTCCGCCATCCAGCCGGCCGGTTGGCAGGAGGACGACGACGGGCGTACGGTCCGCTTCTGGCTGCCCGCGGGCGTCACTGACGCGACGCTGGGGGCTCGGCTGGAGCGTCTCGCCGCGCTCGGGGCGCTGACCTCGTCGGCCCAGGAGGCCGGTTGGCAGGACGGCTGGCGGCGCTTTCACCGTCCCGTGCTTGAGGGCGACGTCCGCGTACGTCCGCCGTGGTACCAGGCGCGGCCCGGCACGCTGGACGTGGTGATCGACACGGGTATGGCGTTCGGCACGGGCTCGCACTTCACGACCCGACTGTGCCTGAGCGCCCTGCAGGACCTGCCGCGCGGGTCGCTCATCGACGCCGGGACGGGATCTGGCGTCCTCGCCCTCGCCGCGCTCAGGCTCGGGTTCGACCCGGTGTGGGCGGTCGACAACGACCCCGTCGCCGTCGAGGCGTGCATCCGCAACGCGGCGGCGAACGGCCTTGAGCCCCGGGTCTTCTTCGGTGATGTGACCGATGCCGCCACCGTCCTTCCGGCCGCCGACGTGATGGTCGCCAACCTGCTGCAAGGTCCTGTGCTCGAGCTCGCCCGTCGTCTTCGCGAGGAGCGGTCCGGCGACTGGGCGCCGTCGCGTCTGCTGGTCTCCGGCCTGCTCGTCGCGCAGGGCGACGCGGTCGTCGATGCGTTCGTCGGTTACGGCGTTGTGCGCCGGGCGACGGCCGCCGGCTGGCTTCTGCTCGACCTCGTGCGTAAGGCATGAGGCCGTGACCCGGGTTCACGCGGCGTTCGTCGGCTGCAAGGTGAGCCAGGCCGACAGCGAGGCGGCGCTGGCGCAGCTCGCCGTCGCCGGTCTCGAGCCGGTCGCGCATGCGGCACAGGCGGACGTCAGCATCGTGATGACGTGCTGCGTGACGGCCGAGGCCGAACGCAAGTCGCGGCGCCTTGCCCGCCGTCTGACGAAGGGCGGGCGGCGCGTGGTCGTCGCCGGCTGTGCGGCGACGCGGTGCGCCGCCCAGTTCGCGCATCCCGGGGTCGAGGTGCTCGGCGGCGAAGGCTGGACTGGACTCGCGGCGCGTCTCACGGCAGGGGGCGGCGGAGCCGAGGCTGAGCCGGGGCCTGGGACTGACGCTCGCGCGACGCCCGTGATTAACCCTGGTCCGGCGTCCGCCAGCGTGCGCCGGCGCACGCGCTTCACGCTCAAGGTCCAGGACGGGTGCGCCGGTTCGTGTAGCTACTGCGTCGTGCGGCTCGTCCGCGGGCGGCCGCGAAGCACGCCGCTGGCGGAGGTCGTCGCGGCCGCCCGCGCGGCCCTCGCCGCCGGTTGCGGCGAGGTCGTCCTCAGCGGGATCGACCTCGGCGCCTACCGAGATCCGGGGGGCGCCGGCACCGCGCTCGGCGGCGGCGCCGACCTCGCCGACCTCGTCGCCGTGCTCACCGCCCTGCCGGGCCTGAAGCGTCTGCGGCTCTCTTCGATCGAGCCGGAGCACATCGATGACCGCCTCCTCGAGGCGCTCGCCCACAGGCGCGTCGCGCGTCACCTGCACGTGCCGCTGCAGTCAGGCGACGACGGGGTGCTCGCAGCCATGCGGCGGCGGTACACCGTCGCCGAGTATCTCGAGACCGTGGGTCGTGTGCGGTCCCGGCTCGGCGAAGCTATGCTGAGCACGGACGTGATCGTGGGTTTTCCCGGCGAGGACGACGCCGCCTTCGCGCGTACCATGGCGCTGCTGAATGGCGAACTTTTCGGCCGCGTCCACGTGTTCGCGTTCTCGGCGCGCCCGGGGACGGCGGCCGTCGCGCTGCCGCCGGTGCCCACCGCGGTCGTGAAGGCGCGCGCCGCGG
>CAZTMO010000188.1:0-4372 GCA_964615105.1 uncultured Thermoleophilia bacterium | reverse complement strand
CGCTACGCTGCCCCACACGTTGACCAGGCTGCGCCGGTCAGTGTGCGGTGTCGCTGCGTCGCACCGCACGTTAGCCCCCCTACGCCGGCTAATCGACGATCTCGACGATGGCGCGCTTTCCGTCGCGCACGGCGCTCGCCTTGACGATCGTCCGCAGGGCGCGCGCGATGCGCCCCTGCTTGCCGATCACCTTGCCGACGTCTTCCTTCGCCACGGAAAGCTCCAGGACGACGGTGGTGTCGGTCTCGGTGGTCTGCACGCGGACCTCCCCAGGCTCGTCGACGAGCGACTTCGCAAGGTATTCGAGAAGGTCCTTCAGCACCTCGCCACTCCCCTCCGTCGCCATCGCGGGACCTCGCCTACTTGTCGATGCCCTTGATCGCGAGCAGCCGCTGCACCGTCCGCGAGGGCTGCGCGCCCTTGGCGAGCCACGCCTTGGCCTTGTCGGCGTCGATGTCGATCGACGACGGCTCGGTCCGCGGGTCGTAACGGCCCACCGTCTCGATGGCCCTGCCGTCACGCCGCGTGCGCTGGTCGACGACGACGATCCGGTAGATGGGGTTCTTCGTGCTGCCGACCCGGGTCAACCGCATCCGCACTGCCACCTGCTCCGTCACCTCCTCCGGGTCCTGCGTCCCGCCCCGGAGCGGCGCGCGCGCCGCTCCGGCAGCTTCGACTGAATGAGCGATTCTATCCGCAGGGGGGTGGCGCCGCCACCACGGCCCTCGCCGGCGTCACATGCCGGGCAGGCGCATCCCCTTGATGTTCTTCATCTTGCCGCCCTGGAACATCTTCAGCATCTTCTGCATCTCACGGTACTGCTTGAGCAGCATGTTGATGTCCTGCACCCTGGTGCCGCTGCCGCTGGCGATACGCTGCTTGCGCGAGCCGTCGATGAGGTCGGGGTTGCGACGCTCCCGGGGCGTCATCGAGAAGATCATCGCCTCGATGCGGTCGAGTTGACGGTCGTCGACTTGGACGTTCTTGAGCTCCTTCATGCCCGGGAGTCCAGGCAGCATACCGAGGATGCTCGAGAGCGAGCCCATCTTGCGCACCTGCTTGAGCTGCTCGAGGAAGTCCTCGAAGGTGAACTCGGCGCGGCGGAGCTTGGCTTCCATCTCCGCCGCCTTCTTCTCGTCGAGCGATTCCTCGGCGCGCTCGATCAGGCTCAAGACATCGCCCATGCCGAGGATGCGCGACGCCATGCGGTCGGGATGGAAGACGTCGAAGTCGTCGAGCTTCTCGCCGTTGGAGGCGAACTTGATGGGGCGCCCGGTCACGGCGCGGACGCTGAGCGCCGCGCCGCCGCGGGCGTCGCCGTCGAGCTTCGTCAGCACGACGCCGTCGAGCTCGACCTTCTCGCGGAACTCCTCGGCTGCGTTGACGGCGTCCTGGCCGGTCATGGCGTCGACGACGAGCAGGATGTTGTGTGGCTTGACCGTGCTGCGGATGCGCGCCAGCTCGTCCATCAGCTCGTCGTCGATGTGGAGCCGGCCGGCGGTGTCGATGATCGCCACGTCGCCGTTGGCGCGCGCGAAGGCGACGCCGTCACGCGCGATGTCGACCGGGTCGACGTCGGCGCCCGGCGCGTACACCGGCACGCCGACGCGCTCGCCCAGCGTCTTGAGCTGGTCGATCGCTGCCGGGCGATAGACGTCGGCGGCGACCAGCACCGGGCGCTTGCCGTCCTTCTTGAGCAGCTTCGCCAGCTTGGCGCACGTGGTCGTCTTGCCCGAGCCCTGCAGGCCGGCCATGAGGACGATCGTCGGCGGATGGCCGCTGAAGGCGAGCTTCGAGTCGCCGGCGCCCATCAGCGCCGTCAGTTCCTCGTTGACGATCTTGATGACCTGCTGCGCCGGGGTGAGGCTCTCCATGACCTCGACCCCAAGCGCGCGCTGTTTCACCTGGGCGACGAACTCGCGTACGACCTTGAAGTTGACGTCGGCCTCGAGAAGCGCGAGGCGGATCTCGCGCATCGCCGCGTCGACGTCTTCGGCGGTGAGCTTGCCGCGGCCCTTCAGGCTCTGGAAGGCGTTCTGGAGGCGTTCGGAAAGGGCGTCGAACATGCGTGTCCTCGGTCGGGGGCGCCCCGCGGGGCGCGAAGCTGACGGAGCGTCAATGGTAGCACGGGCGAAAGACACACCCGACGATCCTCGGGGTTATCGAGAAGGCCGATGAGACGGTCGCTGCCGCGGCCGACCTGCGCCCCCCGGGGGGCAGGGTGCGTCGCCGGCAAGGCGCCCTGGACTCGAGACGAAGCGGCGGCGCTCAGTCGTCGTCCGCGTCGCCACCGCCGAAGATCGCCCGCGCGAAGGCGTCGGGCTCGAACGGGCGCAGGTCCTCGAGCTTCTCCCCCACGCCGACGAGCTTGATCGGGATGCCGAGCGTCTCGTGGATGGCGACGACGATGCCGCCCTTCGCGGTGCCGTCGAGCTTGGTGAGCACGACACCGGTGACGTCGACGGCCTGCTTGAACTCCTGCGCCTGACGCAGGCCGTTCTGTCCCGTGGTGGCGTCGAGCACGAGCAGCGTCTCGTGCGGGGCGCCGGGCATCTGCTTCTCGATCACCCGGCGCACCTTCTCGAGCTCGCGCATGAGGTTGACCTGCGTGTGCAGACGACCGGCGGTGTCGATGATGACGACGTCGGCGCCGCGCGAGCGCGCCGCCGCGATGCCGTCGTAGACGACGGCGGCCGGGTCGCCGCCGGCCTCCTGCTTGACGATCTCGCAGCCGACCCTGTCGGCCCACGCCGACAGTTGCTCGACGGCCGCGGCGCGGAACGTGTCGGCGGCCACCATCAGCGGCGTCCGGTCGAGCTGCTTGAGCCTGTAGGCGATCTTGCCGATCGTCGTCGTCTTGCCGGTGCCGTTGACGCCGACGACGAGGATCACGCTGGGCCGGGCGCTCACGTCGATGCGCTGAAGCTCAGGGTCGCCGGGCGTGAGGGCCCCGGCCACGACGCCGGCGAGCTCCTCCAGAAACGGTTCACGCGCCTCGATCTTCTTGGCCGTGCAGCGCCGTTCGAGCTCATCGACGATTTTGATCGTGCCGTCCACGCCCACGTCGGCGGCGATCAGCGTCTCCTCCACCTGCTCGTAGAGGCGCCGGTCGACGCCGACGTAGATGGCGCTCTTGAGGCCGTCGCGCACCGCGTGCCGGGCCTTGCCGAGGTTGCGGCGCAAGCGCCGGAAGAGGCCCTTGCGCTCTTCCTCTTCCTCCTCAAGGACAGCGGCCGGCACCTCGGCCTCGAGCACGCCTTTGAACACCTCGTGCCATTCCACGGCGATCAGTCCCTCGTTCCGTGTGACGGGCGCCGCGCGCCCACGCTCCGGCCGCCGGCGCGCCGCGCAGTCGGCCCTTCGTTCACGCCTGCCCCTCGCGCGCTTCGCGCTCGATCTCCTCTTCGGCCATCCGCGCGCTGACGACGGCCGAACCCCCGTCCGGGCCCATGGTCACGCCGTAGAGCACGTCGGCGGCCTCCATGGTCCGCTTCTGGTGGGTGATCAGGATGAACTGCGTGCGCTCGCGGTAGTCGCGCAGCAACTGCACCAGGCGGCCGATGTTGACGTCGTCGAGGGCCGCCTCGATCTCGTCGAGGATGTAGAAGGGGCAGGGACGGGCGAGGACGAGCGCCATGAGGAAGGCGATCGCCACCAGGGCGCGCTCGCCGCCCGAGAGAAGCTGCAGCTTCTTGCCCAGCTTGCGCGCGGGCTTGACCTCGACGGTCACGCCGCCGGGCTCGTCCTCCGCGGCCGGCTCCTGCAACAGGAGACGGCCGCGCCCCCCCGGGAACAACACCCCGACCATGTGGGCGAACTGCTCCTGCACCGCGGCGAACGTCCCGGCGAACTCGGCATCGATCCGCGCCGTGAGCTCGGCGATCAGTGCTTCGAGGTCGGCGACCGACCTGTCCAGGTCCCGGCGCTGCTCGCGGAGAAAGGCGGCGCGCTCCGACAGCTCGGCACACTCGGCCTCGGCGAGCGGGTTCACGGGGCCGATGCGTTCGCGACGACGCTCGAGGCGCTCGACCTCGCGGCGCAGCTTCTCGGCCTCGTCGTCGGCGGCCGGCGGCGCGAACGCCGCCTGCTCGAGCTGTTCCGACACCGCATCGAGGTGCGCCGCGAACTCGCCACGGCGGTCCTCGAGACGCGCGAGCGCGACCTGCACCTCGATGCGGCGCTCGCCCGCCGTCTCGAGCGTCTGGCGGAGTGCGGCTTCACGCGCCGCCAGCGCCTGGAGCTCGCCGCGCTCCGGCGGCGCCTCCTCCCCGGCGCCGGATTCCAGCCCGCCGACGAAGACCGCGGCGCGCTCACGCAGCGCCGCGAGGCGCCCGGCGAGCGCGGCGCAGGCTTCACGCACCGCCGGCAGGGC
>CAZTMO010000187.1:0-4387 GCA_964615105.1 uncultured Thermoleophilia bacterium | reverse complement strand
TTCTTCCCAAGAGAGTCAAGCACCGCAAGCAACAGCGCGGCCGCATGGCCGGCGCGGCCAAGGGCGGAACCGACGTCGAGTTCGGGCAGTATGGGCTCAAGGCACTCGAGCCGGGATGGATCACCAACCGCCAGATCGAGGCCGCCCGTATCGCGATGACGCGTCATATCAAGCGCGGCGGCAAGGTGTGGATCAACGTGTTTCCGCACAAGCCGGTCACGCGCAAGGCCGCCGAGACCCGCATGGGCGGCGGCAAGGGCTCCCCCGAGACCTGGGTCGCCGTGGTCAAGCCCGGCAAGGTGGTGTTCGAGCTGGCAGGCGTGAGCGAGTCGGTCGCCCGTGAGGCGATGCGGCTGGCCATGCACAAGCTGCCCATCAAGTGCAAGTTCGTGACGAGGGAGGGCGGTCTCCTTGAAGGCTGAGCAGCTGCGCGAGCTTTCTGACGACGAGCTCACGTTGCGCCTGCGCGACTCGCGCAAGGAGCTCTTCAATCTGCGCTTCCAGCACGCCACTGGGCAGCTCGACGATCCGCACAAACTCAATCTGACGCGACGTGAGATCGCCCGGTTGCTGACCGTCCAGGCCGAGCGCACCCGGGCCCGCGCCGCCGCTGGAGAAGGCTGATGGCGACGACCAGGAAGAGCGAGAGCGGCAAACCGGCCGCCAAGCAGACGGCGGTACGCAAGAGCGCGGCGAAGAAGCCGGCGGCGAAGAAGCCGGCGGCCAAGAAGACCGCCGCGAAGAGCGCGGCGGCCAAGGCCGCCGCCGCCAAGGCGCCGGCCAAGAAGACCGCCGCCAAGGCCAAGGCTAAGCCGGCGCGTCCGGCGCCCGTCAGTGTGCCGGGCCGCAAGGAGCGTCGCGGCGTCGTCGTGAGCGACGCCATGGACAAGACCATCGTCGTGCGCATCGACACGGTGCAGAAGCACGAGCGGTACGGCAAGGTCGTGCGCCGCTCGACCAGGCTGCACGCGCACGACGAGCGCAACGTCGCCGGCATCGGCGACGTGGTACGGGTCGTCGAGACGCGCCCGCTGAGCGCCACGAAGCGCTGGCGTCTGCTCGAGATCGTCGAGAAGGCCAGATGAGAAGAGAGCGGGCAGAGGGACGGCATGATCCAGGTTGAGTCCAGACTGAGGGTGGCCGACAACACCGGCGCGCGCGAGATCCTCTGCATCCGGATCCGCGGCGGCTCGAGGCGTCGCTACGCGACGGTCGGCGACATCATCGTCGCGACCGTCAAGCAGGCGACGCCGGGCGGCGGCGTCAAGAAGGGCGACGTCGTGCGCGCCGTCGTCGTGCGTACCAAGAAGGAGTTCGGTCGCAGAGACGGCACGTACATCGCCTTCGATGAGAACGCGGCCGTGCTGATCGACAACCAGGGCAACCCCCGCGGGACACGCATATTCGGACCCGTGGCCCGCGAACTGCGCGAGAAGAACTTCATGAAGATCGTCTCGCTCGCGCCAGAGGTCCTCTGAGCCGCGCGGCGGCAGGGAGCTGCACGAAAGATGAGCAAGCTGAAGATCCACAAGGGCGACCAGGTGAGGATCCTGAGCGGCAAGGAAGCCGGCAAGACCGGCAAGGTCCTGCGCGTCGACGCCGACAAGGGCAGGGTCTACATCGAGCGTCTCAACATGCTCAAGCGCCACACCAAGCCGAACCCGAAGAAGAACCCGCAGGGCGGCGTGATCGAGCGGGAGGCGCCCATGGACGCGTCCAACGTGATGGTCGTATGCCCCGCCTGCGGCCAGGCCACCCGCGTCGGCTACCGCCTGATCGAGGGTGGCGGCAAGGTGCGCGTCTGCCGGCGCGCCAACTGCGGCAAAGACATCGACAAGGCGTGACGACGATGGCACGGCTCAAAGAGCAGTACTTCAAGCAGATCAGGCCCGAGCTCATGCAGGAGTTCGGCTACCGCAACGTCATGGAAGTGCCGCGCGTCGCCAAGGTGACCCTCAATATGGGGGTCGGCGAGGCCAAGATCAACGCCAAGCTGCTCGACGAAGCCGTCGAGGAACTGGCGCTGATCGCCGGCCAGCGCCCCAGGATCACCCGGGCGCGCAAGTCGATCGCCGGGTTCAAGGTCCGTGAAGGCATGGCCATCGGCTGCAGCGTCACCCTGCGCGGCGACCGCATGTACGAGATGATCGACCGCCTCGTCTCGATCGCCCTGCCGCGCATCCGCGACTTCCGCGGCGTGTCGCCCGACCAGTTCGACGGACGCGGGAACTTCGCCATGGGCGTGCGCGAGCAGACGATCTTTCCCGAGATCGACTACGACTCGGTCGAGGCGTTCCGCGGCCTCAACATCGTCATCACGACGACCGCGAAGACGGACGAAGAGGGGCGCGCCCTGCTTGCCAAGCTGGGCATGCCGTTCCGGTCGAACTAGGAGCATCCAGAGCATGGCGAAGACATCACTCGTAGTGAAGGCCGGCCGCAAGCAGCGTTACCCGACGCGTGAGTACCACCGCTGCGCCAGGTGCGGGCGCCCGCGCGCGTACTACCGCAAGTTCGGCGTCTGCCGCATCTGCCTGCGCGAGCTCGCGCATCAGGGCGTCATCCCGGGCTTGACCAAGGCCAGTTGGTGAGGGGGCGAGGACCATGTCAATGACCGATCCCATCGCCGACATGCTGACTCGCGTGCGCAACGCGAGCGCCGCGCGGCACTCGCAGGTCGAGATCCCGTCGTCGAAGATGAAGCTTGAGATCGCGCGCATCATGGCGGAGCAGGGTTACGTCGCCACGTACGAACTCAAGGCGGGCGAACACGGCGACGTGATCGTGATCCACCTCAAGTACGGCAGAAACAGGGAACGCGTGATCTCGGGGATCAAGCGCGTGTCCAAGCCCGGGCGTCGCATCTACGCCCGTAAAGACACGCTGCCGAAGGTGCTCGGCGGTCTCGGCACGGCGATCATCTCGACCTCCCGCGGCCTCGTGACGAGCGCCGAGGCCAAGCGTCTCGGCGTCGGCGGCGAAGTCGTCTGCTTCATCTGGTAGGCCGTTATGTCGAGGATCGGAAAAGCACCCATCGCTCTGCCGGACAGCGTCGAGTTCGCGGTCGATGACGGCGTCGTGACCGTCAAGGGCCCCAAGGGTGAGCTGACCCAGCGCGTGCCGCGCGAGATGATCATCGAGCGTGACGACGCGGTGGTGACCGTACGGCGCCCGTCTGATTCGGGCACGCACCGGTCGTACCACGGTCTCACCCGGTCGCTGGTCGCCAACATGGTCCAGGGCGTCACTGACGGCTTCGAGAAGCGGCTCGAGATCGTCGGCGTGGGCTATCGCGCCAACCTCAAGGGGAGCAACCTCGAACTGCTGCTGGGCTTCAGCCACCCGGTGGTCATCGAGCCGCCGGCCAACGTGGAGTTCGAGGTGCCCACCCCCACTGTCGTGCTCGTGAAGGGCATCGACAAGCAGGTCGTGGGCGAGATGGCCGCCAAGATCCGGGCGCTGCGGCCGCCGGAGCCGTACAAGGGCAAGGGCGTGCGCTACGCCGGCGAGTTCGTCCAGCGCAAGGTCGGCAAGCGGGCCTGAGCGCCGGCACGGGAAGAGGAAGCACACGATCATGAGCCAAACGACTGCAAGAGCGGCGCGGGAGAAGCGCCGGCGCCGGATCAGGGGCAAGGTCGACGGGACCGCCGAGCGGCCGCGGCTGGCCGTGTTCCGGTCCAACCGGAGCATCTACGCGCAGCTGATCGACGACCATGCCGGGGCCACGCTGGCCGCCGCGCGGTCGCAGGAAGTGGACGCCTCCGGCCTGGACAAGTCGGGCGTGGCCAAGAAGGTGGGCGCGCTGCTCGCGGAGCGGGCGCGTGCCGCGAACATCGACTCGGTCGTCTTCGACCGCTCCGGCTACCTCTATCATGGGCGCGTCCAAGCGCTCGCCGAGGGAGCTCGCGAGGGCGGACTGACGTTCTGAAGAGGAGATAGGGAAGCCCGTGGCTAGAGTCAGCAATGAAGGCAGCGAGCTCAAGGAGCGCGTGGTCGACATCAACCGTGTCGCCAAGGTCGTCAAGGGCGGCCGCCGGTTCTCGTTCACGGCGCTCGTCGTCGTCGGCGACGAGAACGGCATGGTCGGCGCGGGCTACGGCAAGGCGCGCGAAGTGCCGCTGGCCATCCAGAAGGCGATCGAGGACGCGAAGAAGAACCTGTTCCGCGTACCCCGCTATCGCAGCAGCATCCCGCACGAGGTGACCGGCGAGTTCGGCGCCGCGCGGGTGTTCCTCAAGCCGGCCGCGGCCGGTACCGGCGTCATCGCCGCCGGCGGCGTGCGCGCCGTCCTGGAGCTGGCCGGCGTCAGCGACGTGCTGACCAAGTCGCTGGGCACCACCAATCCCATCAACCTGGTCCGCGCCACCGTGAGCGGCCTGCAGGGACG
>CAZTMO010000186.1:0-4426 GCA_964615105.1 uncultured Thermoleophilia bacterium | reverse complement strand
GGCGCGCTCGGCGGCGCCGAACCGGGCGGCGCCGAGCCAGAAGCCGGCGCCGGCGCCGGCGCGACGGGGGGTTCCCCGCCGCCGGCGCTTGCCGGTCTCACCGTCTACCCCTTGAGCGAGCGCGTCGCCGCGAAGGTGTCGACGCTCGAGACGGCGCCCGACGTCATGGCCGTCTTCCCGCTGCCCAAGCGGTCGCCGCTGGAAGGGCTCGGTTTGGGCGAGCGGCAGGGCGAGCAGGCGAGCCCCCAGGCCGCCTCGGCGCCGCTCGTCGTCTACGCCGATCGCATCGCGGACCCCGGGAACATGGGCACACTGGTGCGCGCGGCGGCCGCCTTCGGGGCCGCCGCCCTGGCCGCGGCTCCGGGTTCGGTCGACCTCTTCAGCCCCAAGACGGTGCGTGCCGGCATGGGCGCCGTGTTCGCCCTGCCGCTGTACCAGGACGTCAAGCTCGGCGATCTGGTGACGCGGCTTCGCTTCGAGCGCGTCTACGGGCTGGTAGCGCATGGCGGCACGGGTCTCGCCGTCGCCGAGCTCCGTCGGCCGGCGGTGCTCTGCGTCGGCGCCGAGCGCGCCGGCCTCGCGCTCGAGACCATGGCCCACGTCACCGACCAACTCACGATCGAGCTGTCGCCGGCGACGACGATCACCCCGGACGCCGGTCACGTCGGGACTTCGCGGGACGGCCCCTCCTCACCCACCGTCGAATCGCTCAACGCCGGCGTCGCCGGTGCCATCGCCCTCTACGAGTTCGCGCGCCGCGGGCGCGCCGCCGATCACGCTGCGGGCCGCGCGCCCGGGAAAGGATGACCATGGACGAAGCCGAGCTGAAGCTGCTCAATGAGCGCGCGCCGGGCCTCGCGGCCATCTTCTCGACGGGCCGCGACACGATCGCGCGCGCTGCCGACCTCGCGGCGCTCGAGGAGGCTCGCGTCGCGACGCTGGGGCGCAAGAGCGCGCTGACGGAGCTGCTGCGCTCGATCTCGTCCCTGCCCGCCGAGGACCGGCCGCTCCTGGGCAAGGGCGGCAATCTCGTCCGTCGCGAGCTCGAGGCCCTCCTCGAGGCTCGCGAAACCGAGCTCAAGACGGCGGCTCTGAGCGCGTCGCTCGCCGGCGAGCGCATCGACGTCACGCTCCCCGGCCAGCCGTTCCCGGCCGGCCACGAGCACCTCATCAGCCGGACGATGACCGAGGTCGAGGACATCTTCATCGGGCTCGGCTACCGCATCGCCGAGGGTCCCGAGGTCGAGCTCGACTACTACAACTTCACGGCGCTCAACACGCCGCCGAGCCACCCGGCGCGCTCGGCGCACGACACCTTCTGGGTCCAGGAGCAGCGCGAGACGATGCCCGAGGCGGTCGTCGACGCCGACCGCGGCGTCCTCTTGCGCACCCATACCTCTCCCGTCCAGGTGCGTGTCATGGAGGAGCAGCCACCGCCGGTGTACGTCCTGTGTCTGGGCAAGGTGTACCGGCGCGACTCCGACGCGACGCACACGCCGATGTTCCATCAAGTGGAGGGCCTCGTCGTCGACGAGGGCATCACTCTCGCCGACCTCAAAGGCACGGTCGCCCACTTCACGCACGAGTTCTTCGGCCCGGACCGCTCGATCCGCGTGCGCCCGCACTTCTTCCCGTTCACCGAGCCGAGCATCGAGGTCGATGTCGACTGCGGGCTCTGCGGCGGCCGAGGCTGTCGCTCGTGCAAGTACTCGGGCTGGCTCGAGATCATGGGCGCCGGCATGGTCGACCCGAACCTCTACGGGTTCGTCGGTTACGACCCCGAGAAGGTCAGCGGGTTCGCCTTCGGGATGGGGGTCGAGCGCATGGCGATGCTCAAGCACGGCATCCCCGACCTGCGCTTGTTCTACGACAACGACGTCCGCTTCTTGCGGCAGTTCTGAGAGGGGAGGACGCGATGAAGGTACCGTTCACCTGGCTCAAGGAATACGTCGAGTTCGACGGCTCCCCCGAGGATGTCGCCGAGCTGCTCACGATGTCCGGCACCGAGGTCGAGGGCATCGAATGGGTCGGCGCGCCGCGCGACGCCGAGAACCTGAGCCGCTTCGTGGTCGGCAAGGTCGTCACCCGCGAGAAGCACCCCAACGCCGACAAGCTCAGCCTGTGCACGGTCGACGTGGGCGAGCGCAACGGCGGCGTGAAGCAGATCGTCTGTGGCGCCGACAACTTCGCCGCCGGCGACGTGGTCGCGGTGTCGATGAGCGGCGCCGTGCTCGAGAACGGCCTCAAGCTGAAGAAGGCCAACCTGCGCGGTGTCGAGAGCGACGGCATGATGATGAGCGAGCAGGAGCTCGGCTACGAAGAGAAGAGCCCCGGCATCGTCGTGTTGCCCGCAGACTGGGAAGTCGGCAGGCCGCTGCAGGACTACCTGCCGGTGAGCGAGGCGGTCCTCGAGCTCGAGCTCACGTCGAACCGGCCCGACTGCTTCAGCATCTACGGCATCGCCCGTGAGGTGTCGGCGGCGGGCGGCGTAGAGCTGTACCCGCCGCCCATCGCCGATGTGGCCGTCTTCGGCGGGGCTCCTGCCGCGGAGGCGATCGCCGTCGAGGTCGCAGACCCGGACCTGTGTCCGCGGTATGCCGCGCGTGTCATCCGCGGCGTTCGCGTAGGAGAATCGCCGGCTTGGCTTAAGGCGCGCCTCACGCACGCGGGCATGCGCCCGATCGACAACGTGGTCGATGTGACCAACTACGTGATGCTCGGCTGGGGTCAGCCGCTGCATGCCTTCGACGCCGGCAAGATCCGCGGCAAGACGCTCGTGGTGCGGCGGGCAACGGCCGGAGAGAGGATCGTCACCCTGGACGGTGTGGAGAGGGCGCTCGATGAACAGATGCTGGTGATCGCCGATGTCGAGCGCCCCCTGGTCATCGCCGGGGTGTTCGGCAGCCTGGAGGCGGAGATCGACGCCGCCACCAGGGACGTCGTGCTCGAGGCGGCCACCTTTGCCGGTCCGAGCATCTTGCGCACCGAGATGCACACCGGCATCCGGAGCGAAGCGAGCAACCGCTTCGAGAAGGGGCTTGACCCCGAGTTGGTCCCCGGGGCTCTCTCCTTCGCCTCGCGGCTGTTCGTCGAGCTCTGTGACGGCCCGGTGGCGCCGGGCGTTGTCGACAGAGACACGCAGCGGCCGTCCCGGCCGCGCCTGCGCTATCGGCCCAAAGCCTGTGATGCGCTGCTCGGTTATGCGGTCCCGCCGGCCGAGCAAGCGACCATCCTCAAGCGCCTCGAGTGTGCCGTGGAGGTCGGCGAGGAGTGGGGGGTGACGCCGCCGAGTTTCCGCCCCGATCTGGAGCGCGAGGTCGATCTTATCGAAGAGGTGGGGCGCATCGCAGGCTATCAGTTGGCGCCCGAGACTCTGCCGCGACACACCACAGCCGGCGGACTCACCAAGCCGCAGCAGGTGAGACGCGCCGTACGACGTGCCTTGGCCGGTTGCGGCCTTGACGAAGTGGTCACGTACACCTTCGTGGCGCCCGACGCTCTGGCGCCGCTCGGGCTGCCGGAGGGCGACGAACGCCTGCGGCCCGTCAGGATCAGCAATCCGATGAGCGTCGAACAGTCGGTCATGCGGACCATGCTGCTGCCCGGGCTGCTCGGCGCGGTGCGTGCCAATATCGACCGTTTGAACGATCCGCCGAGCCTCTTTGAGATCGGCAGGGTCTACCTCTGGGACGAGCCGTCACCGGCGCCGCCGCACGCAGCCGAACCCGGCGCTGTGCTGCCGCACGAGACGGAAGTCGTCGGCATGGTCCTGTGCGGTCCGCTCGTGGCGGAGAGCTGGATCGAGCCGGTGCGGCGGCCGGACTTCTTCACGCTCAAGGGCGTGGTGGAGGCGACGCTGGCCGCTGTAGGGCTGCGGGGTGAGTTCCGGCCGCTGGCCGGCGGCCCGGAGCAGCCCGTTGCTCTCGAGCAGAAGGGGCCGGTCCCTTGGCGCGGCCGCTTCCCCTATCTGCATCCGGGCAAGTCGGCCGTGGTGAGCGTCCCCGGCGCCGGCGTAATAGGTGTGCTCGGGCAGTTGCGCCCCGACGTGGCCGCCGCCTACGGCCTCGAGGGTCTGGAGGTCTATGTAGCCACCCTGACCAGCGGGTTCGTCGCTCTCGCGTTGCCGACGGCGCCCTTCTCTGACCTTGGCGCCTATCCGCCGGCGGCCCAGGACCTCGCTGTCGTCGTGCCGGCCGACATTGCCTTCGCCGACGTGCTGGCCGTAGCGCGCAAGGCAGGCGGCAGGCTCCTGCAGGATGTCTCGCTGTTCGACGTCTACGAGGGCGGCCAGGTGCCGGAGGGCAAGCGTTCACTCGCTCTGCGTCTGGAGATGCGCTCCGCGGAGCGCACGCTGAGCGACAAGGACATCACGACTGTGCGCCGCAAGGTGCTGGCGGCGCTCGAGCGGCAGTACGGAGCGACGCTG
>CAZTMO010000185.1:0-4435 GCA_964615105.1 uncultured Thermoleophilia bacterium | reverse complement strand
ACACCGCCTCCGGCGGCGAGCTCTCGCGAGCGATGCTCGCCATCCGCGGCATGGTGACTCTCGGCGACGACGTCGAGACCCTCATCTTCGACGAGGTCGACGCCGGTATCGGAGGGGTGACGGCCGCGGCGCTGGGCGAGCGCCTCGCGCGCCTCGCCGCCCAGCGCCAGATCGTCTGCATCACGCATCTCCCCCAGGTCGCCGCCCACGCCGACCGGCAGTTCGCGATCGTCAAGGAGGCCGACGCCGCTGCCGGCGTCACGGAGACAGTGGTGAGCCGGGTCGACGGCGAAGAGCGCCTCGCCGAACTCTGCCGCATGCTCGGCGCCGCTCCCGACGACGCCGCCGCGCGCGAGCACGCCCAGGGGCTTCTCGCGCGCGCCGGTCGCGGCTGAGACGGGTCTCGAAAGCGCGGGTTGCCTCCCGCCTCTCTGGTATACTGGCCGCCGTGATCCGTGGGCCCGCCGGTCGTCCTGTCGTGTCCGCCCGTCATCGCGCTACGGGCAGGACCGGGCCCCCGCAAAACCCTTCGCGAGTCTGTTGCGGTCTCGTCGTGCTCCGCGGGCGCCTCCTGGCGGGCGCCCGCCCGACGCGGGGCGGCGGGCGCTCTCCGATTCGCGGCGGCGACTGACACCGGGAGGGGACGAGGGGTATGGCCAAGCACATCTTCGTGACGGGCGGCGTGGTGTCGGGCCTCGGCAAGGGTATCACCGCGGCGTCGATCGGCCTCCTCCTCAAGGCCCGCGGCCTCAAGGTCGCGAGCCAGAAGTTCGACCCGTACATCAACGTCGATCCCGGCACGATGAGCCCCTTTCAGCACGGCGAGGTGTTCGTCACCGAGGACGGCGCCGAGACCGACCTCGACCTCGGCCACTACGAGCGCTTTCTCGACGAGTTCGTGCGGCGCGACTCCAATGTGACCACCGGCGGCATCTACAACAGCGTGATCACCAAGGAGCGCCGCGGCGACTACCTCGGCGGCACCGTCCAGGTCATCCCGCACATCACGAATGAGATCAAGTCCCGCATCCACCGCCTCGCCCAGACCCTCGACGTCGACGTCCTCATCACCGAGATCGGCGGCACGGTGGGCGACATCGAGTCGCTGCCCTTCCTCGAGGCCATCCGTCAGTTCCGCAAGGACATCGGCCGCGAGAACGTCCTCTACGTGCACGTGACCCTCGTCCCCGTGATCGGAGTGGTCGGCGAGCCGAAGACCAAGCCGACCCAGCATTCGGTGGCCGAGCTGCGCGAGATCGGCATTCAGCCCGACGTCATCGTCGTCCGCTCCGAAGGGCCGGTGGAGCAGGGCATCCGCGAAAAGATCGCCCTGTTCTGCGACGTCGACCCCGACGCGGTCGTGTCGGCGCGCGACGCCGACGACATCTACCGCGTCCCCCTGCTGATGCACGGCGAAGGGCTCGACGAGCTCGTCGTCCGCATGCTGGGCCTGGACTGCGACGAGCCTGACCTCACGGAGTGGAGCGAGCTGATCGAGCGCGTCGACGCCTGCCGGGGCCGGGTCACGATCGCGCTTGTGGGCAAGTACGTGCAGTTGCACGAGGCCTATCTCTCGGTGTGGGAGGCTCTCAAGCACTCCGCCATCCACCACTGCCGCAGGCTCGATCTGCAGTGGGTCGACGCCGAGGACCTGACGCCGGACACGGTCGCCGAGAAGCTCGGCGGCGCCGACGGCGTCATCGTGCCCGGCGGCTTCGGCCAGCGTGGCATCGACGGCAAGATCGAGGCCGTCAGGTACTGCCGCGAGCAGAGAGTGCCCTTTCTCGGCGTGTGTCTCGGCATGCAGTGCGCGGTCATTGAGTTCGCCCGCGGTGTGTGCGGAATGACGGGCGCACACTCCAGCGAGTTCGACCCGGCGACGCCCTTCCCGGTGATCGACTTGCTGCCCGAGCAGAAGGGCGTCGCCGAGATGGGCGGCACCATGCGCCTCGGCGCCTCGCCCGTGAAGCTCGTGCCGGGGACGAAGGCGATGGCGGCCTACGGCGCCGACGAGGTCCACGAGAGGCACCGTCACCGCTACGAGGTCAACAACGACCTGCGCCCACAGCTCGAGACAGCCGGGCTCGTGATCGGCGGCACCACGGCCGACGGCAGGCTGGTCGAGATCGTCGAGCTCGGCGACCACCCCTGGTTCGTCGCCGCGCAGTTCCACCCCGAGTTCAAGTCGCGGCCGACGCGGCCGGCGCCGCTGTTCCGCGACTTCGTCGGGGCGGCGACGCGCCTGCGCGTCGCGCGCGAGGGCGAGCTCGAGGAGGCCCGCGCCGAGCGCTGACCGCGGACGGGACGGGCAGCGGCGACTGAGCACGACAAACGAGCGCCGGGAGGGACCATGACCGCGAGCCTTGACGACCTGACGGCGCTCTTCGTGCGCCTGGCCGAGACCCCGTCACCGGCGGGCAGCGAGCGCGCCGTCGCCGACCTCATCACGGCCGAGCTGCGCTCTGTGGGGCTCGAGGTGCGCGAGGACGACTCGGCTCCGCGCACCGGCGCCGGCGCCGGGAACCTCGTCGCACGCATCGCCGGGAGCGGTACCGGCACGCCCATCGCGCTCTGCGCGCACATGGACACGGTCCCGCTCGCCGGGGAGGTGCGCGTACGCATCGAGGACGGCGTCGCGCGCAGCGCCGGCGACACGATCCTCGGCGCCGACGACAAGGCGGCCGTGACCGCCCTCCTCGCCCTCGCCCGCGACCTGGCGGCTGCGCCACCGGCCGGCGACGTCGAGCTCGTCATCACGGCCAGCGAGGAGGTCGGGCTTCAGGGCGCCAAAGGGCTCGATCTGACCCAGCTCCGGGCGCAGGCCGTGTTCGTCCTCGACAGCGAGGGCCCGGTCGGCACGGTCGTGATCAGCGCACCCTCCCTTACCAGAGTGACGGCCGAGTTCCGCGGTCGCGCGGCGCACGCCGGCATCGAGCCCGAGAAGGGCCGTTCGGCTGTCGTCGCCGCGGCGCGCGCCGTCGCCGGGATGCCGCTCGGCCGCGTCGACGAGCGGACCAGCGCCAACATCGGGCTCGTCCGCGGTGGCAGCGCCACGAACGTCGTGCCCGAACGCTGCCGCCTCGAGGGCGAGGCCCGCAGTCTCGACCGCGACCGCCTCGCGGCCCAGCTCGAGCGCATGATTGAGGCGGCCAACGTCGCCGCGGCCGAAGTCGGGGTCGACGTGACGGTGGCGGTCGAAGAGGACTTCGTCGGCTTCGAGCTCTCGCCGGACGACGCCGCCGTCAAGCTGGCCGCCGCCGCCCTGCGCGCGATCGGTGTGGAGCCTGCCTACATCGGCACCGGCGGCGGGGCCGATTCCAACGTGTTCAACCGCCACGGCCTGCCGGCTGTCAACCTCGGTGTCGGGTTCGAGAACGTGCACTCGACGCAGGAGTCGATCGCCCTCGCCCGTCTTGTCCAGGTCTACGACCTGACCCACGCCATCGTGCGTGCCGCGGGAGCGACGCCGGCGTGAGGCTGGACGGAGGCACGGCGCCGTGAAGCCGGGGGGTCACGACGGCCTCGTCGACGTCGACCCGATGGTCGTCGAATACCTCGACCATCTGCGCTACGAACGTGGGCTGAGCGCCAACACCCTGAGCTCGTACGGGCGTGACCTCTCCCGGTACCAGGCCTTTCTTTGGGAACGCGGGACCGGCGTGCTCGGTGCCGGCGAAGCCGACGTCGACGACTACTTCGCCGGCCCCGGCGGCGCCGGCGCCGCCGCGACCGTGGCGCGTCGCGTCGCCAGTCTGCGTGGCCTGTACGGCTATCTCGTCCGCGAGGAACTGGTCGAGACGGACCCGACGGTCCGGCTGCGCACGCCCCGGCGAGGGCAGGACCTGCCCAAGGTACTCTCGGTCGAGGAGGTCCTCACACTGCTCGCGCGCGTCGTCCCGTCCGGGCCGCTCGGCGAGCGTGACCTCGCGATGTTCGAGCTGCTCTACGGCTGCGGCCTGCGCGCTTCGGAGCTCCTCGGCCTGCGCGAGGGTGACGTCGACCTCGAGGCAGGTCTCGTGCGCTGCGTCGGCAAGGGCGACAAGGAGCGCATCGTACCCATGGGGAGCGCGGCGGCGGCCGCGTTGACCCGCTACCTGCGCGACGGCCGTCGCGCGCTGCAGCGCGGCCGCCGCCGCCCCGAGCTGTTCCTGAACGCCCGCGGCGGCGCCCTCACGCGGCAGGGGCTCGACTATCTCCTGCGGCGCTACCTGCGCAGGGCGGGTCTGCCCGGCAAGGCGAGCGCGCACACGTTCCGGCACTCGTTCGCGACCCATCTTCTCGCCGGCGGTGCCGATCTGCGCAGCGTGCAGGAGATGCTCGGCCACGCCAACGTCGCCACCACGCAGCTCTACACGCACGTCACGGTCGAGCACCTGCGCGAGGTCTTTCTGGAGACGCACCCCCGGGCGCGTAAGCAGCGCGGCGCGGCGCGAAG
>CAZTMO010000184.1:0-4436 GCA_964615105.1 uncultured Thermoleophilia bacterium | reverse complement strand
CCCTCGGCGCAGCGGCGCCGGCACCCGAGGACCGGCGCAAGCGCCCGGCGATCGCGCCCGACGACACGATGGTCGAGGCGGCGGTCGCGGTCATGCGCCTGCATTTCGGCAGGATGTTGGCCCACGAGGCGGGGACGCGCGCGGGCGACGACCCGGAGGAGCTGCACGACATGCGTGTCGCGACTCGGCGCCTGCGGATGGCGCTGCGGCTGTTCGCCGACGTCCTCGACCCCGCGGTCATGCGCCCTGCGCGCAAGGGGTTGCGCAAGACCGGTCAGACCTTGGGCGCGGTGCGCGATCTCGACGTCTTCCGGGAGAAGACCCTGCGCTACGTCGAGGACCTGCCGCGCCCCCGGCGCGACGAGCTCGACATCTTGTTCGCCGCCTGGCAGGTCGAGTACGACGCCCGCCGCGCGGCGCTGGTCGCCTACCTCGACTCGCCGCGCTACCGCCGCTTCGTCGAGGGCTTCGAGGCGCTGCTCGCGGGGCCGGCGGTCGCTCTGGCCTCGCGCGCGAGGCGTCGCGGCGCCACGGCCCGGCAGGTGCTGCCCGCGCTGCTGCATCGCGACCTTGCCGACGTGCTCGCCGTCGGCAGCCTCGTCGACGGCGCCGCGACGCCGATCAAGCGGTTCCACGAGCTCCGTATCGCCGGCAAGGCTCTGCGCTACACGCTGGAGTTCTTCGAGGCCCCACTCGGTCAGGACGCCGCGCCGCTCATCGAGGCGACGAAGGATCTGCAGGACCACCTCGGCGATCTGCAGGACGCCGTCGTCAGTTGCGGCATCGCGCGCGACGTCCTGACCTGGGGTTCGTGGGCGCCGCCCGCGGCCGGCGTCCCCGCGCACACCGACGTGGTCCTCGCGCCCGGCCTTTGCCGCTACCTCGTCGCACGCCAGAATGAGATGGAGCGTCTGGTCACGAGCTTCCCGGAGGTGTGGCCGCGCGTCGCGGGGGAGGAGTTCGGCGCCCGGCTGGCCGCGCTGCTCGCGAGGCTGTGACGGACGCGTCTCGACGCCGCCGGCGCCGGGCCCCCAGTCGCGCCACTACTTCTTCTTGCCCTTCACGCCCTTGCCGTCGCCCTTCTTCGCCTTGCCATCGCCCTTCTTCGCCTTGCCATCGCCCTTCTTCACGGCCTTGCCCTTCTTCGCCGCCTCGCGGTCCTCGTTGAGCAGATCCAGGCCCTTCTTCTTGCCGTACTCACCGATGTAGGCTTGGGCGATCGCGCACTTCTTGCAGCCGCTGCCGCAGCAGCCCTTCCACTGCTTGCGGCTGAAGCGCTGCATGAGTTCTGTCGGCATCGCTGCTCCTCTGCCGTCGGGGAACGGTCGTCGACTGCAGATACCCGCATGGCACGACCGGCCAATCCCTGCCCTCGCCGGTGGCCGAACGGGCACTCCCGGGCGACGCAGACGCGCGATCCGGGTGCTCGTCGCGCGTCCTCCGGCGAGGTAGTGTTAACCACAGGACTCGGGCGGGGCGATCGCCTCGTCCGGGCGCTCGTGCATGGCCATGGGTGATGGAGGAGAGAGGATGAAGGTGCTCGACGAGGGGATCGGCCCCCTCTTCATGGACCCCGACCCCGACAAGGCGCGCGAGTTCTTCCGCACGAAGTCGCGCGCCATGGTCGACAAGCGGATGAGCGTCAAGGAGGCCGTCGAGCGCTTCATTCCCGACGGCTGCTACTTCGCCACGGGGGGGTTCGGCGCGAACCGCATCCCCACGGCGATCTGCCACGAGATCCTAAGACAGGGGAGGAAGGGGCTGGGCTTCTCGGGCCACACCACCACCCACGACTTCCAGATCCTGTGCGCGGGGAAGGCCTTCGATCGCCTCGACGCCGCATACATCGTCGGCCTCGAGGCGCGTGGCCTGTCGCCGAACGCACGACGCTACATGCAGTCCGGCGACGTGCAGGTGGCCGACTGGAGCAACTACGCCCTCGCGGCGCGCCTGAGGGCGGCCGGCGAGGGCGTCTCCTACGGGCTCACGCGCAGCATGCTCGGCACCGACACCTTCAAGCGTTCGGCCGCCAAGGCCGTGGAGTGCCCGTTCACGGGCAAGACGATGTGCGCCGTGCCGGCGCTGTGGCCGGACGTCGCGGCGATCCACGTGCACTACGCCGACAAGTTCGGCAACGCCGTGTACAAGGGCATCTCGGTCGCCGACCACGAGCTCTCGCGGGCGGCCAAGCACCTCATCATCACCACAGAGCGCATCGTCGACGAGGCGGAGATCCGCGACGACCCGAGCGCGACCTCGATCCCCTTCTTCATGGTCGACGCGGTCGTCGAGGTCCCCAACGGCAGCTACCCGGGCAACATGCCGTACCTCTACTTCTCGGACGAGGAGCACCTGGCCGAGTGGATGAGGATCGAGAAGGACCCGCAGGCGCTGGAGGAGTTCCTGGACAAGTACATCTACGGCGTCTCGACCTTCGAGGAGTACGTGGAGCTGTGCGGGGGGGCTGCGAGGATCGAGCAACTGCGAAAGATCGAGCTGGTGGAGCAATCCGCGACGCCGGCCGGCCAAGGAGCCTGACGACATGGCAGCCGATTTCAACATGATGGAGCTGATGATCTGCGTGGCGGCGCGCTATCTCGAGGACGGCAAGACGGTGGCCGTGGGGACGGGTGCTCCGTGCGCCGCCGCGATGCTCGCCCAGAAGACCCGCTCACCCAACCTGGTGGTGATCTTCGAAGCCGGCGGGATCGCGCCGCTGCTCCCCGAGATGCCGATCTCGGTCGGCGACTCGCGCACCTTCTACCGCGCCGTGATGGCGGCCGGGATGGTCGACGCGATGAGCGCCTGCGAGCGGGGTCAGGTGGACTACGCCTTCCTCGGCGGAGCCCAGATCGACAAGTACGGCAACATCAACTCGACGTGCATCGGCGAGTACCAGAAGCCCAAGGTGCGCTTTCCCGGCAGCGGCGGGGCGAACGACTTCGCCTCGCTCTGCTGGCACACCATGATCATGACGGTGCACAGCAAGACGCGGTTCGTCGAGACCTGCGACTTCGTCACGTCGCCGGGCTTCCTCACCGGGGACGGCGCCCGCGAGGCGGCGGGCCTGCCCGAGGGCGGCCCGTACAAGATCATCACCGACCTGGGCGTCATGGGTTTCGACGAGAAGACCAAGGCCATGATGATCGAGTCCCTGCATCCGGGCGTGGACGTCGAGAAGGTGCAGAGCGAGACGGGCTTCGAGCTGCTCGTCTCTGACGCGCTCGGCTGCACCGAGCTTCCGACCGCGGACGAGCTGCGGATCCTGCGCGACGAGGTGGACCCGCTCAAGCTGGTCATCGGCCGGGGCTGAGGAGGCCCGCCCCCAAGGCCGGTGCGGCCGCTCCGGTCGGGCTGCCGCCGTGGTTTGCCGCCTCTCGGGGGCCATGTATACTCGCGCGCGGCGTACGGGGAGATCGGAGGGAGCTCGCGATGGGCCAGACGGACAGCGCACGGATCGGTGTCATCGGCGGCTCCGGCTTCTACGAGCTCCTTGAGAACGCCCGCGAGGTCCGCCTCAAGACGCCGTTCGGCGACCCGAGCGACCTCTACTTCCTGGGTGAGATCGGCGGCGTCCCGGTCGCGTTCCTCCCGCGTCACGCGCGCGGTCACCGCATCCTCCCCTCGGAGGTCAACTACCGGGCGAACATCTGGGGGATGAAGGCGCTGGGCGTGCAGTACGTGCTCTCGGCCAGCGCGGTGGGCAGCCTCCGCGAAGAGCTCAGGCCGCTCGACATCGTCGTCCCCGACCAGCTCTACGACCGCACCAAGGGGCGCCCGAGCACGTTCTTCGGCGACGGCGTCGTCGTCCACATGGGGTTCGCCGACCCGTTCTGTCCGTACGTGTCGCGGCAGATCGTCGCCGCCGGCCGCGCCGTGGGCGCGACCGTGCACGAGGGCGGGACGTACGTCTGCATCGAGGGGCCCCAGTTCTCGACGCGGGCGGAGTCCAATGTGTACCGTGCCAGAGGCTTCGACATCATCGGCATGACGAACCTGCAAGAAGCCAAACTGGCGCGCGAGGCCGAGCTTTGCTACGCCACCATGGCCCTCGTCACCGACTACGACGTCTGGTACGAAGGCGAGGAGGACGTGACCCTCGAGCAGGTGCTGTCGAACGTCCGCCGCAACGTCGAGACGGCGCAGGCGATGGTGCGCCGCGTCGTTCCGGCGCTCGACCTCGAGCGCGATTGCGGGTGCAGGCACGCGGTCGAGCACGCCATCAACACGCCGGCCGAGCTGATCCCGGAGGGGACGAAGCAGAAGCTCGACCTGCTCATCGGGAGGTATCTCGGCTGAGGCAGCGGCCGAAGCCGTGAGGAGCTGATCGCCGCCCGGCGACCGCCGGGCGGTGTCACGTGGGGTCCGGCGTGCGCCGGAACGAAAGGAGTGGGACGTGGGAACCTGGGTCTCTGAAAACGCGGTGCTGGTCGCGG
>CAZTMO010000183.1:2607-4485 GCA_964615105.1 uncultured Thermoleophilia bacterium | reverse complement strand
ACGCTCGCCGCCCTCGGCGTGCGCCTCCCCGACGACGCCTTCGCGCGCACCGTCGCCCACTTCGAACGCCTCATCCTCGACGTCCCGCCCGAGCCGGTCGCCGGCGCCCTCGGCGCCCTGCCGCAGCTCGCCGAGCGCTACGCGCTCGCGGTGGTCTGCGACACCGGATACTCCCCCGGCGACGTCCTCCGCGAGCTGCTCGCCCGCCACGGCATGCTCACGCCGTTCTCGTACCTCTACTTCTCCAACGAGCACGGCATGAGCAAACCTGACGTGCGTGTGTTCAAGCACACGCTGGCGCAACTCGGCGTGCGCGCCGGCGAGGCGGCGCACGTCGGCGACATCCAGCGCACCGACATCGCCGGCGCACAGGCCGCCGGCATGATCGCCGTCCACTTCGTCGGCGCCAACAACCGCGACGCCGCCCGTTCGACCGCCGACCTCATGGTCCGCCATTTCGACGAGTTGCCGGCGGCCCTCGGCGGCCTCATCTGCCCTGGATGCTGAACCCGTGAGCAACGACACGGATCCCGGCCCCGCTCACCGCGACGACGCGGAGGCCCGGCTCGCCCGCCACGATGGCGCGGACGCCCGGCCCCTCGGTCACAACGACGCGGACGCCCGGCCCACCCGTCACCACGCGGTGGCGATCGCCGTCGTCGTCGCGTTGTTCGGCGTGCTCGCCGTCCTCGTCGCCCTCGGCGCCGGCGGCGGCCTCGACTGGAAGATCTACCACTGGGTGGTCACGCACCGTTCCGGGCGGCTCGACCCGTTCTTCGTCCGCTTCACCACGCTGGGGAGCTGGTACGTCCTGGCGCCGATCATCCTCGTCGTGGCCGCCTTGTTCGCCGCCCTGCGCCGCTGGCGCGACGCCGCCTTCATCCTGCTCGCGCCAGCCTGCGCCATCGCGCTCAAC
Source organism: uncultured Thermoleophilia bacterium (assembly GCA_964615105.1). GTDB lineage: Bacteria > Actinomycetota > Thermoleophilia > UBA2241 > UBA2241 > UBA2241. The sequence continues at coordinate 3,569 of CAZTMO010000183.1, read as the reverse complement.
ATCGTCCTCAAGATCATCGTCCATCGAGCTCCGCCCGGGGGAGCCGACGACGACCTGGTCGTCCACTCCCGCTACTCGTTCCCGAGCGGCCACACGATGACCACGACGGCGGTGGTCGCCGCCCTGTTCTTCATCGCGTGGCCGACGCGCTGGCGCTGGCCGGTCACCGTGGGGACGGTCGTCGTGGCGGTCACCATGGGCTTTTCGCGCGTGTACGTCGGCGTGCACTGGCCGTCCGACGTGATTGCCGGGTGGCTGATGGGAACAACGACCGCGTGGCTGGTGTGGCTCGCCTTGTACCCGCGCCGCGCGCCTGTCACGAGCGCGCCGATGTCCGATGAGACCACGCCGGCATCCCGGCGGGCCGCGCCGACATCCGCGCCGGCATCCCGGCGAGCCGCGCCGACGTGTGGCGCCACCTCCGCCTCAACGGTCCGCGCCGTCCTCTTCGACTGGGGGAACACGCTCATGGTCGACGACGGGCTGCCGGGACGCATGCTCGACCGGCCGCACGTCGAGGCCGTGCCCGGCGCAGCCGAGGCGCTTGCGGCCCTGCACAAGTGCTGCCCGCTGTATGTGGCCACGAACGCCGACCTCTCCGGTGAGGCTGAAGTGCTGGCGGCGCTTGATCGCGTCGGGCTGGCGCAATACTTCGACGGCGTGTTCTCGTCGCGCGACATCGGGGCGCACAAGCCCGAGGCGGCGTTCTACGGCGCTGTCCTCGACGCCCTGCGTGCCCGGGCGGTCGCGCGCGGCGAGTCCGCACCGCGCGCCGACGAGGTGATCATGGTCGGGGACAACTACGCGAACGACGTCGCCGGCGCACTGGCCGCCGGCCTGCGCGCCGTGTGGCTCAATCCTGACGGCGCGCCCTGGCCGGACGGTCGTGCCCCGGAGCGCGCTGTCGACATCCGATCGCCGGCCGACCTCCCTTCCGTCCTCACGTAGCCCCTTCCGCCTGC
>CAZTMO010000183.1:0-2507 GCA_964615105.1 uncultured Thermoleophilia bacterium | reverse complement strand
CCCGGCAACGCCTGTGTGATGCGACCGTCTTCTCTCTTCGTGCATCTTGCAGACGTGCGTACAGGTGACGATTGCCCGGGGCGAGTCTGACTCCGGCCATTGTCACCGCCATCCGCAGATGCAAGTCGCACGAACGAAGAAACGACCCTCTTGGCGCACCGGGCAGAGCGTGCAGCTTGAGAGCGTGCAGCTTGAGAGCGTGCGAGGATGCGGCGACACGCTTGGACCCGCGGCCGGGCCAAGACACTCGAAGGAGGCGGCGAGTCGATGGGGGCGGCCGCGCGCGCGCCCCGGAGGTTGCTGCTGGCTACTGCCGGAGCCGAGCGCGCTGCCGCCGGCGACGCGCGCTCACCTTCGCCGAGAGCTACTGACCGGTGCCGGCGCCGGCGACGAAGAACACCCCGACCGCCGAAAGCACGCAGGCGAGCACCGCGAGTGCGCGCACGACCTTGTGCCCCGTGGTGGCCTCCGGCATCCGGCGCGCAAGAACGGACAGCACCGGCGCGTCGACGGCGAGCACCACCGCCAGGATGTGGAAGACGTTCCACGCGGTGTCGTCCGGCCACCAGTACTGGACCAGGGCGTTGACGGTGAAGGCGGTGGCCAGACCCCCGTACACGAGCGTCCACCACAAGGTGAGCCGCGACCCAGGAGCCGCACCCACAAGCGCGGCGGCGAGCAGCCCGGAGACCGGGAGGCCCACGAAGACCGCTGCCCAGATGACGACGTATGCCATGGCGTAGATCGCGGTCGCTCCTCGTCACAGAGTATGAACTATGCGCGCGAGTGCTGCACTAACGGCGATCGGCGCCTCAGCAGGGGCTTCGGCGGCCACCGGAGCAGGCCCTTCGGTGGACGCCGGAACAGGGGCTCTGCGGACGCATAGGCGTGGGCGCCGGCGGACGCATGAGAGAGGCGCCGGCGGATGAGCGGGCGCAGGCGTACGCGGACGCCTGAGCGGGGGCGCCGGCGGACGCGTGAACGGGTCTCAGCTGACGAGCGCGGCGGCCTGCTCGAGCCGCGCGATCGCCTCGTCGCGGCCGAGCGCCCAGAGGCTCTCGAAGAGGCCGGGCGTGACGCTCTGGCCGCTCATCCCGAGGCGCAGGGCGGCGAACACGGCCTTGGGTTTGAGGACGAGCGTCTCCGGGAGACCGCGCACCAACACCTCAACGGCCTCGACCGTCCAGGGCTCGACGGTACGCAGGTCGGCGGCGGCGCGCGCCAGCGTGGCCGCCGCCCCGGGAGTGCCGGCGAGCCGCTCGCGGGCCGCGTCGGTGAACTCGAGGGGGCGGAAGAAGAACCCGGCCAGCGGGACGAAGTCGGCGAGCACGTCGAGCTTCTCGCGGACCAGGGGCGCCACAGCCAGCGTCAGCTCCGCCTGCCCGGCCGTCGGCGACGTCGCCGGCTGGTGCGTCGTCTCGGCGCTCTCGACGGCGGCGGCCAGGGCCTGCGGCCCTTCCGCCGCCACCCTCTCGACCGCCGCCGGGTCGCCGTAGAAGCCGACCCGCGTCAGATAGGCGACGAGCCGCTCGCCGAGCTGCTCGTCGCTCATCTGCCGGATGAACCTCCCGTTCATCCAGCGCAGCTTGTCGGGGTCGAAGATCGACGGGCTGGGGCTGAGCTTCTCGACGTCGAAGTCGCGCGTGAGGTCTTCGAGCGTCCACGTGATCATCGCTTCGTCGAACTCGGTGCTGAGAAAGCAGAGGTAGTTGCGCACGACCTCGACCAGCAGTCCCTGCGCCGTGAGCTGTTCGAGCTTGGTGGCCCCGTGCCGCTTGCTGAGCTTCTTGCGATCGGTACCGAAGAGCAGCGGCATGTGGAGGAACTTCGGGACCGGCGCGCCCAAGGCCTCGTAAATGAGGATCTGCTTGGGCGTGTTCGAGATGTGGTCGTCGCCGCGGATGACGTGCGTGACCTCCATGGTCACGTCGTCCACCACGACGGCGAGGTTGTACACGACGGTGCCGTCCGAGCGCTGGACGATGAAGTCGCCGATAAGGTCGTTGTCGACCTCGACCGGCTCGCGGATCATGTCGTCGAAGACGGTCTTGCCGGGCGGGACCTTGAAGCGCAGGGTCCAGGGCTCTCCTGCCGCCCTGCGGCGCGCGACTTCGTCGGCGCCGAGCCGGCGGCACGTCCCCGCGTACACCCAGTTCCGCTTCTCGGCCTGAGCCTTCTGTCGCTCCGCGGCAAGCTCCTCCGGCGTACAGAAGCAGGGGTAGAGATGCCCGCTCGCCAGCAGCTTGTCGACGTGCTCACGGTAGATACCGGTGCGCTCGGTCTGGCGATACGGCCCGTGGGGCCCCGGCACGCCCGGCCCCTCGTCCCAGTCAAGGCCCATCTCCCTGAGCGAGCTCAGGATCTGGGCGATCGCCTCGTCGGTGCTGCGCGAGGGGTCGGTGTCCTCGATGCGCAGGACGAAGACGACGTCGTGCCGCCGGGCGTAGATGTAATTGTAGAGGCCGGTGCGGGCGCTGCCGAGGTGCAGGTAGCCCGTCGGGGATGGC